>CALHRJ010000261.1 GCA_938038395.1 uncultured Deinococcales bacterium
TTCCTTAGATAAAGCAAAAGGAAGTACAGTTCCCCACTCAGGACCTAAAAAGGGAATAACATCTCCAAAGATTTCAAAGCCACTTTGATCAACAAATAAAGACAGTTGTAAGGGTTGCCAATGGTTTGGTTTTAAAAGTAAGGGATTCCCCGCAGATTCAGGATTCAAAGCTTCATTCAAAGGTTGATAATTCTGATTCACAAAACGATTTCTTTCATTTGCCCCGTCTCGCAAACCATAGTAAATATAGCAACGTGCAATATGATTACCAAGTGCTGCACCACTATGCGCCTGATGAGTAGATGCATAATCTATAGAACGATTATCTTTATCTAAACCAAGATGGTCCATCAGCGCATCAAAGCGTCTGTAACTTTCGTCTTGACCTGGAGAGCCCTTAAAACGGTGGCGCAATAAATTATAGTTTGCATGGCTGATTGTTTCGCTTAGAACATCTTCCAAACGTGTTGAAGGTTTAAAGCCTTTAAAACTACATTGGTAGCCATGTACTTCTTTACCCAACAGATAAGTCTCTGCTTTTGGATTAAAGATTGCCCAAGCGTCGTAGCTAGCAGCAGCACTATGAAAAAGGTTGCGGGCATGAACAACAGGTCGAGCAAAATCATTTCGGATGGCCTCTAGTAAAGCTTCGTTCCACAATCTTGCAACTGAGTGGTTGGAGTCAAAAACAAATTCAGCTTCAAAAACAAACTCACCGTCACTCTCAAATATTGATTCATCTAGCAATTGAAGACTTGAAGGAGGTATATCTATGTCCTGCATTGAAGTTTGTGCAAATATTGGTGTTGCTAAAAAAAGTAAGATGCAGACACTTAGTTTGCACCACTTGCAGAGATTACGATTTTGACAACTCATTATTGTTACCATTGCTTTACTATAGTCTCTTTATAGCAATTATATAGTTTGGTAGATAACTTAGCGTTTTAATGAACACTTAGTTATCTAGATTGCTTTGATGAGGCTCGAGCTATCGTTTTTGTTTCTGACAGAGAAAATCAACAACCTTGAAACTTTCAACCTCAGCTAAGTCATCTTCAGTTCAAGCACTTTCAGGAAATTTAAGCCATGTAGTTCCATGCACAATAGACTTAAATTTAATTGCATCTTCCAAAAATATTGTTTCATAAGGTGGGTCTACAGCTGCTCTAGCAACCCTATTGCCAAACAAATCATATAAGTAACAGTCCAACTCACCCGTTGCAAGCACAAACGCTTTATAACGAGTTAACTCCCAAAACAGATGAACATGTTCAATGTCAATTAACTTTTTATCTTTAATAGAAATCCTAGCGCTAAGAGCACCACAACCAATAAACAAAACACTTGTCTCTGGAACATATAGAATATCTAATGCCTTCGCAAAAGAATGTGATTCCCAAAAAATATAAATTTGAGAATCACTGTTTATTTGAATTGTAGACAGGGTATTTTTATCAGAACTATGTGACTCAATAAATATATCTGAATCTCTGTGCCAGCTTGGGTCAGAACATTCCTCATGACTAACTTGAAGAATTAAATCATCTATTATGAATCTATTGAGCATCATGCCTAACATTCAGAGTTTATACATCACAATCTATACTGAAGAATGCTAAAGAACTTATGTTACACAGTATTTCGTCACCTCTATAGTTCAACTATAAAAATTCTAAATAAACCTACTAAAAAACGTTCTTATCGAATACTTATAGTCTAGGTAAGGTAACCCCTGTTTGCCCCTGATACTTACCAGCTCTATCAGCATACGTAACCTCAGGCTTATCACCCTGAAAAAACAAAAGCTGAACAATACCTTCATTGGCATAAACCTTTGCAGGAAGTGGTGTTGTATTAGAAAGCTCTAAAGTAACATGCCCTTCCCAACCTGGTTCCAAAGGCGTGACATTTGCAACAATCCCACAACGTGCATAGGATGATTTACCAAGCGCAACAACCATGACATCTTCAGGAATACGCATATATTCAACAGAACGTGTCAACACAAATGAATTTGGTGGAATGATGCACTCATCGCCATCAAACTCCACCAGGCTTTTTGAATCAAAGTTTTTAGGATCAACAATTGTGTTAAAAGCATTTACAAAAATGCGCCACTCAGGCGCAGCTTTAAGGTCATAACCAAAACTCGATAAACCATAGCTTATGATGCCTGCATTGTTCTCTGTTCTAACTTGTCTATCTGAAAATGGCTCAATCATGCCTTTTTCAGCTTGTTCACGTATCCACCAGTCGGGTTTTATCATAGGTGAATTTTAACACGTATACATGCCTTGACTAGAGAAAATAACGCCGAATTCATTCAAAGCTAACTGAGTGGGCATCAATCCCCAATTGCTAAAATATTAACTTTATATATGCGATTTAAGCTCAGGCACGGTTATAAAGCAAATAGCTGCTTAGACTCCCTTTATTTTCTCATATTTTCAGACTTCGCAATTATGTTAAAACATGACAATTATCTTAAGGAAACTAACGTCTTACCTGTGATAACCTTGGCAGGAACGATCTTGTCAATCTGCTTTGGCAAATCACATTATTTAGGTGGCATTGGTGTTTTGGCTTAACGCACTTGTTTTAGCGCTTTGTGGCGCATTATTTTCTTTTGCTCTTCCTCCAACAAATATTTATTGGTTGAGCATACTTATTATTCCTTTATTCGTTTTGGTCGCTCGAAGTGAGCGTAGTAAAGATGCTTTTGGTTATGGCTTTTGGTTTGCAATCGGATGCTTTGCCCTGCATTTGCGCTGGTTACCTGCTAGCTTCGCTGAAAACTTAAATCCTGCCTTCTGGCTGACCTTCCCGCCACTCTTGATTGTGCTTGGTTGCATCTGGGGTCTTGTTTGCTCCAGTTCACGCTTTTTAGGTGGGCAAGGTAGACATACCTTGTGGGTATTACCTGGTGTTTGGGTATTGGTTGAATGGCTCAGAACACTTGGCATATTTGCATTTCCTTGGGGAACCTTTGGTTACGTATGGATAGGTACACCAATTGCACAATTTGCTGATGTTGTTGGTGTTTACGGCTTAAGTTTGATTACATGCTTTGTAGCTGCGCTGATTGCAGTGCCCTTTGTTGCACCACCAAGCAATTCTAGGTCCTATAGCATGAAATCCACGCAAATCTCTAACAAAGGCTGGCAAGCCATCTTGTTTGCAGTCATGTTACTGGCTTTGCCGCTAAGTTATGGCATCGTGAAATCTCAAAATATTGGTACACGATTGAACGATGGTAGCACTGAAATTGAATCTACTAGAACCGAATCAAAGCTGCATTATGCCCTACTTGTTCAGCAAGGCGAAGTTGACCTTTTTGTTCGCACACAGGGTCAAGAACCTAGCATAGATACCTATAGCAACCTCACAAAAGCAGGCATTGCTGGGTCAGATAAACCTATAGATTTAGTAGCGTGGCCTGAAGGGGCTGTTCTCAGCGGTTATTTGGACGCACCTTCTAGTGGCTTACCTTTAAGACAACAAATTGAAGATGCAGCGGGCACAATCACCGTAATATCTGGTGGCGCATCAATTGACTTCAATGATAGTTACAATGCAGCCTTTAGCGTAGCTCGCAGCCAAATCATTGATAGCTATTATAAAAGCATCTTGGTGCCTTTTGGTGAATCCTTTCCTTTTATCAATCAAGTTGGAATAATCTATGACTGGATTTTTGCAGGCTTTGGCTTACCGCCCCAAAGAGGCCGAACCGCTGGTACTGACATCAAACCCTTACAAACACCTATAGGATTAGTGGGTACTTACATCTGTTACGAATCTATCTTTCCTAGAATTTCAAGGCAAATGGTCGATCAAGGCGCACAAGTTCTTTTGAACATCAGTAATGATGCATGGTTTGGTAAAGGTCAGGGGGCAGAACAGCACTTCTTGATGGGCAGTATGCGAGCAATTGAAACTAGACGCTATATTTTACGTTCTGGAATTGATGGCATAACCGCTGTGGTCAATCCTTTAGGTCAGGTTACACAAAAGCTCGAGCGTGGCATTCCTGCGAGCTTGGTTGCTACATACGCGCTAAGGAGCGACAGAACCTTATTTGTAAGTTATGGTCATCTCTTGCTTGTTGGATTACTCATCTACCTAGCTATTGTTTCAGCAATTGGCTTACTGCGAAATCCAAACTAAAGTCTCAAAGCTACAACACTTTATGGCTGCGTTAAAGGTTTAACGCAGCCATTTTAATTCCTGACTACTATCCAAATACAACTGCACAATGAAGCCAATACAACCGACCACCATAAGCGATATAAACATGCTGATACGGTGAAATATAGAACTGTTGAGTTGTAAGTTTAAAAGCGATTCTAAAGATATTTGTATTTGGTCACTATTGGTAGGTAAGATAATTGCGCCAATAAGTAAGCCTATAGATAAAACCAGCAACCACGCCCCAAAAAAGGAGCTAAGGCCGATTACGAGCCAGCGCTCGAGCACCGCAAACGCAATCCCAGTAGCTAAACTTAACAACAAGACCGATAAAAGCGAAGACCCAAAAGCCAAAAGCCCTAACTGATAGCCCAAAAAGCAACCAACCACAAAAAGAAGTAGCCAAAAAGCAAATAAGCTCGAAAGAGCTAAAATCAAGGCAGTAAAAATCGAAATAATTAAACTAAGGCTTATGTTGTCAATTTGCAGATAATACTCAGCAATCAAACCGCCTTGCTGAAATCCCCAAAACAAGGCTAAGACCATAACCACAACACGAGTAATCATGTAACCAAATAAGCTATAACACAAGCCAAAAGCTGCCAAAAATCCTAACCATGCTGGATCACTTAATGTTAAAAGCGTCTGCCCCAAAAGCCTAGTCTCAATCCTGAACTTGTAGTTTGCTTAAGCCGTGCAAAAGACTAAGCTCATCTAGTGCTTGACGGATGCCACGCACACCATAGCCAAGTTCTTCATGCTGCAAGGCAGTATCACCATGTGGCACAAATACATTAGGTATGCCTAATCTACGAGTTGGTACAAATACATCATTATCTACCAAGGCTTCTACAACTGCAGAGCCCAAACCACCATCACGCGCATGGTCTTCAACAGTTATAAATGCTTTAGCAGTGCGTGCTAACTCCAATAACATAGCTGTATCTAATGGTTTTACAAAACGGGCATTCACAACACCTATGTGCGGCAGGTCTTTCGTAGCTTCAAGGGCATAGTCAATAGTGAGTCCACAGGCAAGTACGTAGGCTGAGCTACCTTCCTTAAGGATTTCCCAACTTCCCCACTCTATCTCATCCCAATCAGTAACTGGAGCTTCTGGAGGCGCTTCCACCCCTCCACGAGGCCATCTAATTGCTTTTGGTCCACCCATCTCTAAAGCTTTTTTGAGCATACTGCGTTGTTCTTTACTATCTTTTGGAACAGCAATAGACATATTTGGAATAGCACGCATAAAAGACACATCAAATACACCTTGATGGGTAGCACCATCGCCACCCACTAAGCCAGCACGATCGATTGCAAAAACGACATCAAGATTTTCAATACAAACATCATGGATAACTTGGTCATAGCCACGTTGCAAGAATGTACTGTAGATTGCGACAACGGGCTTTTCACCCTGCAAAGCTAAACCAGCAGCAGTAGTGACACAAACATCTTCAGCAATACCAACATCTAAATACCGTTTGGGAAAACGTTCAGAATAGCCAACGAGTCCACTACCAATAGACATAGCTGGTGTAAGCATCCACAATCTTTCGTTTTCTTCGGCTAACTGGCAAGCAGCATCACCAAAGGCATTCGACCAGCTGTAACCTTTGCCTTTTTTAACAGGCTTATCAGCATCAAATTTTGGTGGTCCGTGCCAATATTTAGGATCAGACTCAGCTATTTTGTAGCCTTTGCCTTTTTTAGTCACAATATGCAACATAGTCGGCCCATCAAGCTCACGGATGTGTTTGAGGTAGTACGTTAGCTGATCTAAATCATGTCCATCAATGGGACCGACATAGCGCAGGCCCATCGCATGAAAGGGATTTGCACTGGCTGGGTCAAAAAAGCGACGGATAGAATGTTTGGCACGACTTCCAAATTCAGCTATCGGTTGCCATAGTTGGCGACGACCTGTTTTTTCAGCATTTTGGAACCAAGGTTGCACTTGTAGGCTACTAAAATAACCATTCAGCGCACCTACATTTTCACTAATGGACATTTCATTGTCGTTCACAATGATTGTCATTTTTGGCTTAACGTCACCAATTTGATTAAGTGCAGCTAGTGCCAGGCCACCTGTTAAAGAGCCATCACCAATGACAGCAACAACACCATAATCCTCGCCTTGGGCATCTCTAGCTAAAGCCATACCAAAAGCAGCAGCAATGCTGGTACTCGCATGTCCAACAGTTAAAGCGTCATCTTCTGACTCGCTCGTTGTTGTAAAGCCTGCTAAACCATCATGTTTACGAACACTATCAATTTGATCTTTACGTCCTGTAATAATCTTATGGCCATAGGTTTGGTGACCTACATCAAACACTAAACGGTCAACTTTACTGTTATAAAGCGAGTGCAAAGCAACAGTAAGCTCAACGGCACCCAAACTGGAAGCTAAATGACCACCACCAAGTGAACACACTCGAATGATTTCGCTACGCAGCTCTTCGGTAAGTTGATGTAGTTCTTCTTTGTTTAACTTTTTAACATCTTGAGAGCTATTGACACGCTCGAGCACTGATTTGGTAAAAGCTACAGATTCAGTCATTTCAGTTCCTGCATTTGACACATTTGGCATACGACCTCCTCAAATAACCCACATGTACTCCCTTAACTACTAAAGCTGTTCATTTTAGTAGCTATCCCCAAGGCATGGTTGAGGTTATTCCTTAGAAAATTATACCAATATAATACCTTTATATACTGTAGGACAAACCCGATTATTAAGGTCTAGACGCAGGTGAAGCAAGTTAACAGATTGATTGTTGATTTCAAAGGTGTGAAGTTCATCTAAACCATTGAAAGTTTTAGACTTTATCACACCTAAAAATGAATAGCGTTGCAGCAAACTGTCAATGTATTGACATGAAATCTTGTGACTTAGCATCACATTGATTTTGGAAGTCTAAATCGAAGCAAGTGTCGACGAATTCTTCAACTTGCAAGTTCACCACTAAAAAAGCCATCCTAAATCAATAAGATGGCCTAACTTCTTTAGTTTTTTGACACTTTTAAGTCAATTTATCTCTTCTGATCAAAAATAGTGCCACCAATTAAATATTGTTCAAAACTATTTCGAACTTCACCATATTTCGGTGTATACCAAATTTCTTTAGACAGCGTATCAACGCTACCATCATCTTTGGTAAGTGTGCTCTCAAGATTAATTACAAAAACTTCAAACTGTCTACCACCAAGTTGTACAGGACGCTTGTCAACAATTGAATAAACATAGTCAGTCTGAAAAACTTGTTGCCGATTAGATGAACTTGTATCTGTAAAGGTCAACTCAGTTTTAGAGCTACCACTCCATGAAAAACCAACCGCCATTTGGCTTGCTCTTGGTAATTCTCTAATAGGTGGATTTAAGCGTAAAAGATAACCTGGACCAACTTCTCGGGCTTTAAACACACCTTCATCAGTGTATTGTTTGAAGCTAGTCACATCTATACCTCTTCCAACAGTTCTGTCAACTATAAACAGCTGTCCTTCAGCCATTCTAGGACCATCAATTCTGCGAATAACAGGTATTGAATCTAAGGCATAGCCATCTGGCAAATAATTCCAAGTCAAGCCTGTCTCTTGTGGATAGAAGCTAACAGTTGGCGTTGGTGATACTATGTTCACTGTATCGTCTGGTCCGAGGGGTTTAGATTCTGTAGACGGTATACATCCTGATAAAATAAAGCTAGCTGATAGAATTACCAATAAGGCTATTGAACGAGAATTAATACTTATTCCAAATAGAGCATTTCGTGACAGCAGTTGTTTCATATATACAAACCTATCTCAATAAGATGTGAAGAACTAATTACTTTGATAAAGTCAAAGTAATGGCAAGATAATGGTTTTAGTATTGCATTTGCAAAAACGCTATGCAGCATAGTTTTGCACAACTGATATTGCAAGCACCTTAAAACCAAAAAAGTACCTCAGATTAATCCAAGGTACTTTCAAATTTGATTAATATTTATACAAAACTTAAAGATAAATGTCATAACCCTTTTATCGAACACTTCGTCAGAAGAACCAAAAGACAAGCACTTTCTAATTTGTGATTCAGCTCAGCATTATGACATTCTTGATTCATTTTGGTATTAAAGCTAATTCAAGATTCAAGTTCTTTCATGGCTTGCTCTAAAGCTTCGAGCTCGAGCAGTGACTCACTCAAACCTTTATTGGATGTGCCACTATATTCAAGCTGCATTTCAGACGCACGTTGCGTAATGCCATATACTCTTGATCGCATCTGTTTATAGTCATCAATTAGAACTTGTAGTTCTTTTTCAGACGCTTGTTGGCTCAGTTGCATAGGTGCGTAGTTAGAATCTTGTTTATCTAGTTTCGACAAATCTGCCATGACCCTGCTTGCATGTTTTGCCTTGAGTAGCGCAGATTGAAGGACGTGTTCGCTACTTTCTTCGAGCTCGAGCAAACTTGACTGAATTGCCTTTGGTGCCTCAGTCGTTGCCTTCTGAATGTCTCTATGCGTCGTGACAGCCTCTGCAAGCATGCCACGATAAGGCTGCGACAACGTTGCAATAACCTGTGGGCTAACAAGTGCTTTTCTCTTAGCACCATTGCCAAGCGCTTTGCCACCTTTGGAATTATTTCCTGTAATTTCTACAGCTTTATACAGTCCAAAACCAACCCCTAAAGCCGAAATAAGAATAATAATTGGAAGCATAATATCAAAGGAAGTTCATGAACTTATTCAGAATCGTCAGAACCCATACCAAGTTGTGCTTTTAACGCTAAAAGCTCATCATCAATTTCATGGTCATAGCCAAGTGCATCAAGCTCTTGCTCTAAGCTGATACTTTCATCAAGCTCTTCACGCGCTGCTAAATGATCTTCCATACCATCAAGCTTATCTTCCATACGGTTAAACGCATTGAGTGCTTTGGCTGTTTTGGCACTACTCATAGCAGAATCGACAGAATCAGTAAGTGCTTTTTGAGCCTGCACACGCTTTTGACGCGCGATCAGTGCAACACGCTTGCGTTCTGCTTCATCAATTTTTGCATCAAGTGCTTTAAGTTGTGTTTTGAGCTTTTCAACCATTGCATCATGGCTATCAAGTTGTTCTTTTAGCCCTGTAGAAAGTGCAGAATCCGTTTGTTTGCGCTTAAGCGCCTCTCTGGCTAAGTCTTCCCTACCTGCTTTAAGGGCTTGCTCTGCTTTCTTCATCCATGATTCAGCAGTTTCTTCATGCTCTTCGTAATCACGTTCAATCTTTTTGCCAGTTGCAATGGCTTTAGCAACTTCCATGCGCGCTTCGTACTGAGCTTGGCGCATATCCATCAGGGTTTGGTTGATGATTTTTTCTGGATCTTCTGCTTTGTTAAGTGCATCGTTGATATTGGCTCTAATAATGGTTGAAACACGATCAAAAATTGACATAAGGGTTGTCCTTTCACATTTTAATAAACTTCAAAAAAGTGAAGTTTGTGATGTATGTTCTCATTATAAGCCAGCAACATGACAAAGATAGCAAGCCATTACACATAAAAACTAAGGCCATTAGAATAGTTCTCTGACCTTAGTTCATTTCCTAAAAACTAGTTAGTGTCACAATTCTATTGATTGACTAACCCATATATCAACTAGTTAGTGATTTCATAACCTTGATGTATATATCCAGCACCTATTGAAGCAAGTTGTTGTTGGATTGCTTGACTTAAAACATAATATTGACCAGCCCAAACATAGTTTTGTGAATCCATAATAGCAGCTTCTAATTGACTAGTTAACGGTGTTCTGCTAGCTATGAAATTAACACTATCTATTCCCAGAGGATTGCCAAGCCAAGCTCCTAAACCAAATAAGTGCCACTCATTAGCTGTACTAACTTGTACACCTGGCAACATAAAAATCTGACGCTGCGGATCCACATCTAAAACGTAAACATGTGCTGCACCATCTGTTTTTATCCATACATATGGTGCACTGCCAACTCTATAGCTTGGTGGCAGGAGCATATCTAGTTCAATGCTCTCTATTGTGGGTATTATAGGTGGACATTGTACAACTGTTGATCCAGCAGGCGGTTGTGGTTGTGATGGCGGTACTGGGCCTAACGATGTTACTGGACCAAGGATACGTAATACACCTGTACTATCTAAGTAACAACTGGTTGTTGAACCTGCAGGAGGCAAAGGAGGTTGTATAGGAGTTGACGGGGGTAAAGTTGTTGTTGGGCAAGGTGGTCCTGTAGGTGCTCCTGGGCTTGTTGGAGCAACTCCAATATGAGGACCTGGCCCAAATGGATCATTTAATCGATTTGGATCATCACAATTATTTGGACCTTGTGGTGGAAGAGGTTCTTGAGGCGGTGTTTGCACAGGTGGACTTTGTACAGGTGGGCATGGTGGACCTGCTGGAGGTTGCGGGCTACCCGCAACATTGCCACCAAGATGTGGACCAGGACCAAAGGGATCATTCAGTCGATTTGGGTCATCACAATTATTGGGTCCCTGTGGTGGTAACGGATTTGTTCCTTGTTGACTAAAAGTTAATACCCCAACTTGCAACAATAAAACTAACGATAAAACTGCAACAATAAAACTAACACCGAAAACCTTTTTCATCTTTACATCCTCCCTGAATGTTTAGAAATTAGTGTTCTAGGCGAGCATCATTACAAGAATAAGTATCGAAAGCAAGCGGTTCGTATACAAAATAAACGGGTGCATCTTCAAATAGGATGCACCCAACTAAAAACAGTCTCTTAAATTCTTGTTTTACAAATCCATTTAACAATAAGCTCTAGAAAGTAAGCGGTATGTTCACTTGCTCTTCTATTGCAATCAAAGCAGCTTGTTCAAGAACAAGTGTGTTCTGCTCTTCAGCTGTTGAATCTTCCAATTCAGGATGTGGTGCAACTTTCCAAAATTTGGCCAAATGTGCAGTCCAGTTTGCCAGAATTTCTTTTGCACGGTCACTATTCGTAACACTAAAATGACGCTCAATCATAGTTTTCAGCAACTTAGCATCAATATCATGTGACAAACGCTCTAGACCAACCATACCTGGGTTATAGTTCTGACTGAATTTTTCATCTTCATCGTAGACGTAGGCAACGCCTCCAGACATACCAGCACCAAAGTTGCGTCCTGTCCTGCCTAGAATTACTGCAACACCACCTGTCATATATTCACAGCCATGGTCGCTACAACCTTCAACAACAGCGTAACCACCTGAATTACGCACACAAAAGCGCTCACCAGCAAGACCAGCCGCATATAAACTTCCACCTGTTGCACCATACATAACCGTATTACCGACTATTACATTTTCATAACTCAGCAGCTTACTCTTGGCGCTTTGACGCACAATAATCTCGCCACCATACATACCTTTGGCTACATAATCTTGTGCTTCACCTTCAAGTACCAAACGTACACCACGGTTATTAAAGACACCAAAACTCTGTCCGCTATAGCCTTTAAAGTGTAATTCGATGCTTCCAGCAGGCAATCCAGCATCGCCATAGCGTCTAGCAATTTCGCCAGAAAGCCTTGCACCAATCGAACGTTCGCTCGTGGTAATATCATAGCTTTTCTGAACAGCTTTTTGTGACTCTAGTGCTTCAGCAACATCAGCAACAATGGTGTCATCAAGTAAAATATTGCTTTCTGGTCTGTCATTCCTAGGCTCTTCACAACGATTTGCTTTAGTATTGGTTGGGTCAACATCTTTTAGAATTGGACCAAAGTCAAGGTCAGCATCTTTTGGCATTTCAACAGTTGACTTGACTTCAAGTAAATCAACACGTCCGACAATATCATCAAGACTGCGGTAACCCATTTCTGCCAATATCATGCGTACTTGTTGTGCCACATAAACCATAAAGTTAATCACGTGCTCTGGCTCACCAGGATATTTTGCACGTAAATCTGGACGCTGGGTTGCAACACCTACAGGGCAGGTATTGAGGTGACATTGACGAATCATGGCGCAACCTGCTGCAACTAAGGCAGTGGTTCCAAAACCATATTCTTCTGCGCCAAGAAGCGCAGCAACAATAACATCACGACCAGTTTTCAAACCACCGTCTACACGCAAACGAACACGGCCACGCAAGTCATTACTTACAAGGACTTGTTGCGCTTCTGAAAGACCGAGTTCCCAAGGAATACCCGCATGCTTAATAGAACTTAAGGGTGACGCACCTGTGCCACCATCGTGACCACTAATTTGGATGTTATCGGCATAGCCTTTTGCAACACCTGCGGCAATTGTACCTACACCACTGGTTGACACTAGCTTTACACAAACTCGAGCTTCAGGATTAATCCGCTTGAGGTCATAGATAAGTTGCGCTAAATCTTCAATCGAATAAATATCATGATGTGGTGGCGGTGAAATCAGCGTAACACCCGGAATACTACGGCGCACACGAGCAATTTCCTCATTTACCTTATGCCCAGGTAATTGACCACCTTCACCTGGCTTTGCACCTTGCCCCATTTTAATTTCAAGCTCTTTAGCAGAAACAAGATACTCTGGTGTAACCCCAAAACGACCAGAGGCAACTTGCTTTATCGCACTGTTACCCCAATCATCTTTTTTAGGTGCCCACGGCGCATAGCCATACTCTTCAGGTTTTTGATCTTCTTTATAAGGATAGTAACGCTCTTGCGCTTCACCACCCTCACCAGAGTTACTTTTTGCACCCAAACGGTTCATAGCAACCGCAATAGTTTCATGGGTTTCTCTTGAAACTGAACCGTGGCTCATCGCTTGGGTCGTGAACCTACTGACGATGCTATCAACATCTTCAACGTCTTCTAAACTAATTGCGTCACTTGTTTTTTTGTAATCAAGCATATCGCGCAAACTACTAACAGGACGTTCATCAACAGCTTTTGCATACTCTTGAAAGGCTTCAAAACTTTCGGTACGAACAGCTTTATGCAATGATTTAAAGACTTGTGGATTGAGAGCATGATACTCGCCAGCTTTACGAAAACGGTACAACCCTAAATCCTTACGTCCTGGTTGATCACCAAAACCATCGCTGTGGAACTGCAGTACATCTTGCGTAATACCTTTAAGGGTCAAGCCACCGATTTTATTGGGTGTGCCGACAAAATATTTATCGATTACTTTTTGGCTCAGGCCGATTGCTTCAAAAATCTGTGCGCCACGATAGCTACTCACTGTAGAGATACCCATCTTAGACATAATCTTCAAAATGCCTTTTTCAATCACTTTTTTGTAGTTAGCGACTGCTTCATCTGGACTAAATTCTTTAGAAACAGCAATATCCCTTGCAGTTGCAAGTGAAAGATATGGGTGAATAAGCGCAGCACCATAACCAAGTAGGCAAGCAAAATGGTGGTCTTCACGTGGTTCTGCGGTATCGCACACGAGTGATGTTTTGGTGCGCAGACCTTGTTTAAGTAAGTAGTGGTGAACAGCAGCCGTTGCCAAAAGCATCGGAATTGGCGCTCTGTCTGAACTGATATTTCTATCAGATAGCACTAAAATACTGGCATTGTTTAAAATTGCCCGTACCGCAGCGTCACAAAGACCTGCTAGCGCAGCACCCAAACCATCAGCATCCTTTGCGGTCTCAAAGGTTGCATCAAGCGTGCGAACACCAAAATGTTCCTGACGACGTAACCAGACCATTTCAGCTTCATCAATAATGAAAGAAGAGAATTTAATGGCTTTTGCAGCCTCTTCGTGTTCATTCAAAATACTGTCACGTGGTCCAACTACGGTACCCAATGACATAACAGATTCTTCTCTAAGTGGGTCAATAGGTGGATTGGTAACTTGTGCAAAACGCTGTTTAAAAAAGCGATAGAGTTGTTGCGGTTGGCTTGAAAGTACACCGAGAGGCGTGTCGTCA
>CALHRJ010000262.1 GCA_938038395.1 uncultured Deinococcales bacterium
CCGTGGCAATGAAGTTATGGCACATGTTGCTGCTAGGACCAATCAATCTATGGTTGCCAATATCATTAGCTATAGTGACGCTGAAATGACACGTTTACGTTGGGGTGGAAGTCTACTTGAAGAATCTACTTTAGCTGATGACATGAAGCTCATGACAGTTGCACCGCATACTTTTCCTACTGAGGAAGAGGGTAGTGCAGTAGAAGTTACTATTGAAGATTATTCTCCTGAGATTGCTGAAAAAGATTTTAGAGTGAAAATATCTAAACGTATCGTTCCTGAAGCTGATGGTGTATCACTCACGGACGCTGAAATTGTAATTAGCGGTGGTCGTGGTGTTGGTAGCGAATCTGGGTTCTCAGTTCTTGAAGATTTAGCTGGCACTGTTGGTGGCGCTGTTGGGTGTTCACGTGCGGTAACAAGCTTGGGTTGGCGTCCTCACTCTGACCAAGTGGGTCAGACAGGTACACGTGTGGCAGCAGAGTTGTACATTGCTTGTGGCATCAGTGGTGCTGCTCAGCATATGGCAGGGTGTAAGGGTTCTAAGAATTTGTTAGCGATTAATACTGACCCTGATGCGCCGATTTTACAAAATGCGACTTACGCTGTTATTGGTGATTTGCATGATGTTCTGCCTGCGATTAATGCAGAACTTAAGAAGGTTTTAGGTTAGATAGAGTTTTAGTCAGGTCGTTGCTTCAATGTGCGACGTTATGAAACTAGTACCTGACAGGTTTTTTTTGTTTAGTGAGTTGCGTAATACGACTTGTGTTGCGGATTATGCAATAGATTAATGCTAGACAGGGGCGAAAGGTATTAAAGATTATGACGTTGATTATGAGTAAGCTCGAGCACATCCTACAAACTCCAAAGTACGAGGCCATTCCTATGAAAGGTATCGACAAGCAAATTCCTCACATGCCAAACTTTTCTAAAGTGAGTGTAACCTGCTCACCAACAAAAGGCATTGCCGAAACCCTTCGTTTGAGCGCAGATGTTGCAGCTCAAGTGGGTGGTGAAAATACAATTCCACACTTGGCAGCAAGGCTTATGGAGAGTTCAGAACATGTTACTGAGACTTTAGCTACACTTCGTGACATGGGTGTTAAAGAAATCTTTATTGTGGGTGGCGATGCAGGTGAGCCTGTTGGACCATTCGTAGGTTCATATGACCTAGTTAAAGAAATTGCTGAACAAACCGATGACTTCAAACTTGGCGTAACTTGTTATCCAGAAGGACACGCCACTATTAGTGATGAAGTCTTGATGGAAGATTTACTACGCAAGCAACCCTATGCCAGTTACATGGCAACACAAATGTGCTTCGATGCTGATGTCATTGGTAAGTGGCTCTTGGATATGCGTGCTAAAGGTGTTACTTTGCCAGCACATATCGGGGTACCTGGTGTGATTGACATGGTTAAACTTGTCAAGATATCAACCCGAATTGGCATTGGTGATTCACTGAAGTATTTACAGAAACATGCTGGAAATGTTATGAAGCTCATGGCAGGGTATAACCCAGATATGCTTATTACGGGGTTAATGCCTTATCTTGAAAATCCAGAAGCTAATATTGAAAATTTCCACATCTATACATTTAATCAAATTGAAAAAACAGAAAACTGGCGTGTCAAAAAAATGGCAAGCCTGAACGAAGGAGCATAAATGTCATTCCCGTCCGATTTAGATATTGCAAAAAAAGCAACCTTACATCCGCTTACTGACGTCGCCAAGAAAATGGGTCTAGACCCAGCGTGGCTCGAGCCCTACGGTCACGACGTCGCAAAGATCAGCCTTGATGCTGTAGCGGGTTTAAAAGACAGACCAAAAGCAAAATACGTTGTCGTAACAGCGATAACCCCAACACCACTAGGCGAGGGAAAAACAACCACAACTGTTGGTCTAGGTCAGTCTTTCCAGCATATTGGTAGCTCAGCTACCATTGCTATTCGTCAACCAAGCATGGGTCCAACCTTTGGTATTAAAGGTGGCGCAGCAGGCGGCGGTTATAGCCAAGTTGTACCTATGGAAACATTCAACTTGCACCTAACTGGTGACATGCACGCAGTTACTGCAGCAAATAACCAACTTGCAGCAATGATTGATAACCATATTTTCCAAGGTAACAAACTTGGTATCGATCCGCATAGCATCACATGGCGTCGTGTTTTAGATGTCAATGATCGTGCACTAAGAAACATCGTTTCTGGTATGGGTGTTAAGGCCGATGGTATTCCTCGTCAAACAGGTTTTGATATTTCTCCAGCATCAGAAGTTATGGCTGTACTTGCACTGTCAAATGACTTGCACCATATGCGTAAAAAACTAGGTCAAATTGTAGTAGGGCAAAGTTATGATAAAGAGCCTATTACCGCAGAAATGCTTCGTGCAGCAGGTGCAATGACTGTGATTATGCGTGAAGCAATCAAGCCTAACCTGATGCAAACACTAGAAAATACGCCAGCAATTGTACACGCTGGACCTTTTGGTAATATCGCACACGGTAATAGCTCAATTGTAGCTGACCACATTGCAATTCACACCAATGAATTCTTAATAACTGAGGCTGGCTTCGGTGCAGATATGGGCGCAGAGCGGTTCTTTAATATTAAGAGCCGTGTTTCAGGGCTGAAGCCTGATGCCGCTGTGATTGTTGCAACTGTTCGTGCGCTTAAGGCACACTCTGGTCGCTTCAAAATTGTGCCTGGTAAACCACTTCCAGAAGACTTGCTCAAAGAGAATCCAGACGATGTTATGGCTGGCGCAGAAAACCTTAAGAAGCATATCGAAAATGTTCGTGCTCATGGTGTTTCTCCAGTGGTTGCCATTAATGCTTTCCCAGGTGATTTTGATAGTGAACATAAAGCGATTATGGAAATTGCAGAATCTATGGGTGCAAAGTGTGCAGTTAGTCGCCACTTTACTGATGGAGGTAAAGGTGCAGCAGAACTTGCAGAAGCAGTGCGTGATGCAGCGAATGAGCCAAGTGATTTCCAGCCGCTATACCCAGATAGCATGACGCTAAAAGAAAAAGTTGAAAAAGTTGCAACAGTTGTTTATGGCGCAGACGGTGTTGACTATGCACCAAAAGCAAGTGGCATACTGAAGCGTTATGAAAAACAAGGTTTTGGTAATTTATCGGTATGTATCGCTAAAACACACCTGTCAATTTCTTCTGATCCAAAACT
>CALHRJ010000263.1 GCA_938038395.1 uncultured Deinococcales bacterium
TTGTGATCATTGAGAATACCGGCTATGAATCAAAAAGTGTGAGTTTGCTAGCTCCTGCAAATAGTATTTATGGTGCCGTTGCACTCTACAGTGAAGGTTCAGGCAGTTTTGACAATTGCTCATTGGTCAAGGCTCAA
The DNA here is from genome assembly GCA_938038395.1 of uncultured Deinococcales bacterium. Lineage (GTDB taxonomy): Bacteria > Deinococcota > Deinococci > Deinococcales > Trueperaceae > CALGZD01. Next base: position 138 of record CALHRJ010000263.1, read on the forward strand.
TAATTCAAACCTAGGTTATGACTAGGCTATGACTAGGCTATATTTCATGAATAACCTTAGAAACTAACAAGGTATGAGGTTTCACGTATCCCCAGTAAATCTCGTGCCTAGCTTCTTATTGATACTACATACAACATCTATAAAGAGTTTGTCATCCGGCAGTTATGTGAAAGATTCCCGTAGTTAGTGAACTTCGATAGTTATTGATAACGGCGTAGCAACAATCACTTGAGGCTATGCATCTATCAATACTGTAGACATTACTAAAACAAATGCAAATGCAAATCAGTGTTGTAATTCAAAGCTAAAAGAAAAGCTCCAAACCATCTCTAGGTTTGGAGCTTTTTATTTTGAGATACTATTTATTGAGTTTAAACTTATTGAGTTTAAGCTGCGGCAGGCACCATCACCAAATTTTTCAAACTAGGTCGCTGACTGCGTACACTGCGCCTAACTTTGGGCTCGAGCGCCACCATTTTAAAGAAATTTTCTAATGCACTCTCTCGACCTTTAATTTCAGGATATTCCCCTTCTGGTGTTCCAGTCACAAAGGGAAGCTTCCTATAAAAGTCCAGTGCTGTCTGAACAGCAGCAGCAGGTCCTTCCATATCTGCAATTTCAGCAAGCTGTGCGTAGACACTGCGGCGAGTACGCGCTATTTGTTCATAAAATTCAGGGCGAGTCATCTGTGTGGCTCGTAATAGGTCTTGTTTAGCAATACGACGATAGTGCTTTAGACCTTTAATCATTTCATCTGCAGTTAGTGCAACCTGTATATCCACTTTCAGTACTTCCTCTCATAATAAGTAATAAATGTAAACCTAAACTTACGATGCCAGAAATCAACAAAAAAACAGCACCATACTTACACGGTACTGTCTAAACAAGTATTCTTTCTGTTTGGAATAATTTGAAAAGATTTCAATTTTATGTCCTAACTATTTCCTCTTTGTCAAAGAATCTAGCTATAGAAATCTGGAAGCGAAAACCAACTGGCAGTTTTAGTTTCAATCAGATACATACTTAGTTCTTATAACGAGGCTGAAGTGATAATATCGTGAAGTTGTTAGTGAAACGTTAACAAATATTACATTTTCAGTCATGACATTTTTTCGTATCAATAAACACCCTAGTGAAACTCTTTAGGTAAAAACAGTTAAACTGTACTCTATATTAAATAGGCATAATGATGGGTAGACTAGCTCATTATTAATGCTGGGGTTACGCTAGAAGACGTCTTGAAGCTATTATTTTGGCTTTACTGATTTGGAACGTATTTTTACTTAATGGCAATTAATAGTATTAGGTAATGTTGTTAAGCCCCACATTATTTTTCTCTAAAACTTGTTCAGCCCGATAGCTCGAGCGCACCATGGGTCCCGACACAACTTCTAGAAAACCCTTCGATAAGCCTATATCTCGGTAACGGTCAAACTGCTCAGGCGTAACATACTCTTCAATCGCTAAATGGTGAACCGTCGGCTGTAAATATTGTCCAAAAGTAAGAATATCTAGACCAATAGCTTTGAGATCATCCATAGTTTCGATCACTTCTTCTTCACGCTCACCTAAACCAAGCATAAGGCTTGTTTTGGTAAGTACGTCAGGACGGTACTTTTTAGCATATTCAAGAACTTTTAAGGTTTGTTCATAGCTCGCACGTGGGTCACGCACTGGATGTGTCAGACGTTTAACTGTCTCAACATTTTGGGCAAAAACCTCTAAGCCACTATCCAAAACAACTTCAATTGCTTTTTCATCACCATTAAAATCAGGTGTTAAAGCTTCAACAGCTGTGCCTGGGTTATCTTCTTTAATTTTACGAATACAATCAGCATAGTGCTTGGCGCCACCGTCTGCTAAATCATCTCTATCAACTGAAGTAAGAACGACATACTTAAGACCCATCAATGTTACAGAGTTAGAAGCTAAGCGTGGCTCATCTAAATCCAAACGACCCATTGGGTTACCTGTATCTACAGAACAAAAACGGCATGCTCTGGTACAAACTGAGCCCATCAACATAATAGTTGCAGTACCCGCATCCCAACATTCACCGATATTTGGACACTTTGCTTCTTCACAAACCGTACTTAGATGGTTGTCATGTACTGTCTTTTTAACCTTGTTATAACCTGTACCACTTGGCAACTTAACTTTTAACCAACTCGGTTTGTTTCCACGAATAGGAGTAGACGGTGCTTTAGTTCGTACACCATCTTTAATAACTTTGACGCCACTGTAATCAATATTTGACATAGTTTCTCAACTTTTCTCAACTTTTTCAATAGAGATGTTATCCGATAACACCGAAATAATATTCATAGTATACAAAAAGGCTTAGTGTTTCCGCTGTCCTCTTTACAATCTGCCTTTATAATCTATCGATTTAAAGTACCCGTACAAAATACTTCTTCAAATTGCTTTATAACCAGAGGTTTAATTTCGGCAATCGTTACTGGTCTTTCCAAGAGTTTTGATAAGCTCGTTACACCTTTGTCTTGCAATCCACAAGGCACAATCGTTTCAAAATGGCTTAAATCTGTAGCTACATTTAGTGCAAAGCCATGCAAAGAAACATGTCTCTTAATGGCTACACCGATCGCTACAGCCTTTTCCTCACCAACCCACACTCCAGCATATCCGTCACTTCCAACACTGCTAATGTCAAAGCTTGCCAATAAGCGAACAAATACTTCTTCAATGTTTCGAAGGTAATCTCTAACCTGTCGCCCAACTATAAAAATTGGGTAGCCAACTAGTTGTCCAGGTCCATGGTAGGTAACATCTCCGCCACGCTCAATGTCGTAGAGCTTAAAGCTGTGTTCAGATAACCATTGCTCAGAAGCCAAGAGATTGTCTCTCCCACCTTTACGCCCAAAAGTGATGACTGGAGGATGTTCTACCAATATAAGCGTCTGTGGACGCTTGCCATCTGCAACTGCTGCATGGACCTCTTTTTGCTTTTGCCAAGCTTCTAAATAATCCATTTGCCCTAAATCTAAAACTTGGAAAGGTTCTTTTAAAAAAGATTTCTTCTCGTCTATTGATTTAGTAAAATTGGTCATAGTTTCATCACCCAGTCAAAACTTAATAAAATCCTCTGCAGCTTTAGTCAAATAGTGCCGTACTTGGCTTTCCACCAAAGCAACCATAACAAAAAAAAGTCCCTGAATAAACAGGGACACACTTTCTACTCAACTTGTTACAGTCTAAAGGCTAAAAATAAAGGTTCATACCTAGCGACAGCTTAAACAACACTGCCGTTTCATTTGTTCCATTTGGCGGATCTACAATGATGAGTGGTGCTGCAGCATCAATCTCTACAAAAGTACCGATCTGCTGAATGCGCCATTCGATGCCAAACAAACCACCAAGACCTATTGTCGAGGCACCATTATCTAAAAATAAGCCACGCGGACCAGCTGCGATATAGGTATTGGTATAAGTTCCTGGCTGATTTGGGGTACGCACGGTTTGCATATTTGTTTGCAGGCTACCGCCAACCTCAAGAGCTCCTCCAAAGCTATAATAGTCAGCATCGATACGACCATGAACATTATCACCAAACATATTGATGACACCTAAAGTTACACCTGTACCTGAATAGTTAAAATTTCTAGAACCGATAGAAAAACCAAACCAAGTTGCTTCGCAACGTTGGGTAATGTTGTTAAAAACACAACCACGATTTCCCTGTTGTGCCAATCCTAAATTAGCTAGAAGTAGCACGACCGACAATAAAATTATACGCCCTAAATTTGCCATAATTTAAGCTTATATCACTATTCTGAGAATAAACTGTAGATAATTCATAAACTACAAGTACACAATTAGCTCAGTATTACCGTCAAAATTCTCATTTCAGTAAGTCTTGAAATACTTTTATAAATCAAATCTTGCATAAATAGCATCGACATGACGTAGGTACCACTCTAAATTAAACGCTGCATCTAGTTCTTCAGTTGAAAGTGAATTGTCCGTATCTTGAAGCAATAGCTCTTTTAGATGTGTCGCACTTTCCCAGCTTTTTAAGCTATTGCGTTGTACTACGTCGTAGGCTGTTTCACGCATCATGCCTGCATCGATGAGTTTATGGAGTACGCGCTGTGAGAAAACTAGACCATGTAAGGCATTTAGATTCTTCTCCATATTCTCTGGATAAACAACTAGGTTTTTGACTACTTTTGTTAGGCGTCTAGTAGCGTAGCTTGCAAGTGTGGTGCTATCTGGCAAAATTACTCGCTCTACAGATGAATGTGAGATGTCACGCTCATGCCATAAGGCTACATTTTCGTAGGCTGCTTGTACATTGCTTCGCAGTATTCGGGCAATGCCAGAAATATTTTCAGTGGCAATTGGGTTCTTTTTATGTGGCATGCTTGAAGAACCAGTTTGACCTTTGCTAAAGCCTTCTTGGGCTTCGCGAACTTCTGTTCGTTGGAGGTGGCGGATTTCTACTGAGATGCGTTCTAAGGTCGTCCCTAAAATTGCGATTGCGTTTAGGAGTTCAGCGTGGCGGTCCCTAGCGACTGTTTGGTTAGTGATGGGATCAACTTCTAGGGGTAGAGAGTCGGCAGCGAGCTGCTCGAGCTCAGGCGGAAAATGTGCATAAGTGCCAACTGAGCCAGATAGCATCAAAACCCCAACCCTCTTTTTAGCCTCTTCCAATCTTAAGCAATCTCTTTGCAGTGCGGCATAGAAGTTCAAGAACTTCAGACCAAAACTCATGGGTTCACCGTGAATGCCATGTGTACGACCTATACAAGGTGTGTGCTTATACTCAACAGCCTTATCTTTTACAGCTGCCATCAAGGCATGAACATCTGCTTCAATCAGGGCAATAGCCTCAGCCAAAATAAGGTTTTGTGCAGAATCCACAACATCCGTACTAGTCAAACCCATGTGAATGTACTTAGCAGGTTCACCAATTCGCTCAGTTAATGCTCTAGTGAATGCCACAATGTCGTGTTTAGTTTCAGCTTCAATCTCAGCAACACGCACTGCAAAAGCTTCGTCCAAAGGCTTTGCTTCAAACAAAGCTCGCATATCGGCAGTAGTACCTTTAGGCACATCGCCTACAGATTCCCAAGCTTCAGTTGCAGCCAATTCTACGTTTAACCACATTCGGTAGCGATTGGCTTCGCTCCAAAGTTCAGTCATTTCAGAAGTGCTATATCGTTCAATCATAGGAATAAGCTAACACAGGCTTTGGGGACGACTGACTCTAAAATACGATTAAAACATCAGCATAACTATAGAGCAATGAATATGAGTGCAATGATTGCTAAAACAACACCTATCCATTGAATAGGTATCAACTTTTCTTTTAATACAATCCAAGCAAGAAATATAGTACTTATAGGAAACAAAGAACCTAGAACACTGACGATATCTAATCGACCTGTTGTAGCAGCTAGAGCATAGAGTGCGTTGCCACCCGCATTGAACAAACCAACAATAAAAATGATACCAAAGCCCACAACCGACAAACTAAAGTTACCTGTTCTAACTCTAGTAATGGTTAAAAAGAGCAAAACTGATGCCACACGTGCTGCGACCAAAGGCCAGAAAATTGCTTCTTCACTCGCTCGGTCTATAAGTATAAAGAAGGTACTAAAGCCTATGCCAGAAATCAAAGCAAGCACAATTGTATTAAGGCTATTATTTTTAGAGACTTGCTGGCTTTGGATCCGAGAAATATCCTCAGTATGGTCAGTATTTTCACTACTGTTCTCGCCACTATTCTCACCACTACTGTCGCCACTAGAAGACAAAAACCAGACAGCAATAACGGCAACAACAAACCCCACGATTTGTAAATTACCAGGTCTCCCCTCTGTTATACCTGAAACAATAATTGGGATGATAGAAGTTATTACTGCTGTCAGTGGAGCAAAAACAGCCATTTGTCCACCAGACAAGCCCGTATAAAAAGCCAGCAATGCAAGCGCCCCAGACATTCCAGCAACGGCCCCAAACACTAGCGGCCAACCAGTCACAAACTGCTCTCTAAAGAGAAGCGCAAAGGCTAGTAAAAAGCAACCACCAATAAATTGTGAGACTAAGACAACTTTTATAACGTTATTTCTCTTAGAAGCAAGTCCACCAAAAAAGTCGCCTGTACCCCAAACTAGTGCTGAGCCCAAACCTAAAATTACCGTAGTCAATGATCCAAACATCAAATACTCAAATACTGTCTACAAAAAGCGACGGTTTCATATAAATTTTGAGCGATGGCTTTTCTATCTGGAAAGCCTAAAGCATTTGGATGAAGTTCTACAGAAACCGTACCAGAATAATTGTTAGCCACAATCGTTTCTAAAAACTCTGCCAAATCCAAATCGCCAATTTGTGGCAGACGGTGTTCAACACCTGAAGCGTAATTACTCAAGTGAATATTTTTAACATTATCTTTTGCCAGTAAGTACATCTCCGTAGGGTTAATATCTTTCGTTGCCCAGTGCGTTGTATCTAAAGTTAAGGCACTATGTACTGTTGACCATTCTGCAGGACTATTCCAATAAAAGACATCCCATTTCCGACCAAAGAACTTGCGTTTAGGTATGTTTTCTAAAGCGATATTGATTGGGGTACTTGCTTGCAACTCAGCTAAATCGTTTTCAATCCAGCGTTTGATTTCAGCTTCTGGATTTATAATCCAAGGTAAACGGTGAAATTGTAAAGGGGTTCGAATTGAAAACTCGCCAACTTTAGCTGGAAGATGTACGACAATGCTTTCAGAGTTAAGCTGTTTAGCCAACTCTAAAGTTTGTAAAACTAAATCCAGTTCACCTGATACCTTCCAACCGCTTACGTTTGTTGTAAAAGGTGTATGGCAAACCATTATGGGTAAGTTGTGTTTTTCTGATAAAGCAGTGAGATAGTCTGGATCGCGTGTGCTATGGCGTGGGTCACACATGATTTCAATCCCATCAAAACCTGCATCTTCGGCAAGTTGAAAACAATCTGAGGTATCTAAGGGATACAGTGAACCAGTTGAAAAAATCAATCTTGGTTTTTTAGGGGTAGTCATATATCTAGACTATACCTAACTTCTGTACCTAGATTATAGTGTGCTTTTCAGCAACAGGACGTCTTAGCTTTTTTGAAAGTCACTTCGTGTGATGACATATGTATGTTCGATGCATGGCTCACCTCGAAATTCTGTTTCTAGGCTTTCCAGTTTTTCCATCTTCAAACGTTCTAGCAACCGAATCGATGCATCATTTCTAGCATCGGTAATGCCTATGATTTTTTGAACAGGTGAGTTTTCAAAGATAAAGTTCATGGCTAAAACAACAGCTTCGCTGGCTAAGCCTTTGCCTTGGTAGTTTCGATTTAGACTGAAGCCTATTTCGGCTTGGTCTTGGCTTTCTGATACGTGAATGCCTATGTCACCGATTAGGTGGTTATCCTCTTTTAGAGCTATGGCTATTTGGCACCATTCGGAAGGTACAAGTAAAGGGAAATGAGCTACAGTTTTTAGGAAGGCTCGAGCCTCCCCATCACTCACAATATTCCACCCTTGATACTTCCAAACCTCGACATCAGTTCGATAAGCCTGAAAAGCATCAAGGTCATCTTCAGACAAACGTCGAAGTGCTACACGATCAGAGCTGTAAATCGCTAAATCTTTCATTTGAAAAGTTTAGCACTGATTCCAGTGAACTAGGTATATTCACCCAACATCACATGAATCCGACCATCACGGTCATTCAAAAAACCCGCCTGATACCCAGCTCTTAATGCCAACAACTCAGACATAACACTAACCGCAATTTCCTCAGCAGTATCGGCACCTATATCCACACCAATAGGATTACGCACTCGACCAATAGCTTCTTCAGAAAGGATAATATCGTCCTCTTTTAAACTATCCAAAATACGTTCAAAACGAGAACGTGGACCGAGCAACCCCACATAAGCAGCAGGGCTATTCAAAGAAAAAACCAAACTATCCTTATCTCTATCTAAGTGATGATTCATGATAATTACATAGCTACGTTCATCTAAGACGACTTTTTCTTCAAACCCTGATGGATGCGTTCTAATCAAAGTTTGAACATTTGGGAAACGTTCCTCAGTTACAAAAGCATGTCTTGCATCAACAACTGTTAGCCTGTAGCCAAGCGTATGTGCTGCGTCAGCCATAGGTATAGCATCATGTCCTGCACCAAAAATCACCAACTCAGGTGGTGGCACATACACATCTAA
>CALHRJ010000264.1 GCA_938038395.1 uncultured Deinococcales bacterium
TTTGGTTTTGAAGTTTGAGCCTTTCTCAAAAATGAAACCAGTAGGAAAAAATGTTGTTGGGCAACGTGATTTTTTACTGACATAGCTTGAGGAAACTAGGTTATAGAGTTTGTAACTGATAGATACTGTCCTAGTCGGAATAATTCAAAAATAGAAGCTTATTAGATAACTAAAAATACTTAAAAAACAGCTACAAAAAATATAAAAGACACTGCCAAGGTAGATAAAAGATGTTGGGAAATTGTTCTACAAAAAGTACACAGTTTCTATGAAAAATGCCGTCTTTTCAGTGACAGATGTGCGTAGTCAAGGTGTGTACTTTAGCCGTAGGATAGGGGAAGAGTACAAGATTTGCAAGCTTTGATAAGCCAATCTTTATAAAACCTATTCTTATGTTTATAAGACTAAATAACATAAGTACCAAGTCATCATTATGTTTAACTATGTTCAAAACTCAAACCTTCTAGGTATATCGTCCTATAAAGGGCTTTTGAGAGTTTAGAGTAATTTAACCTAATTTTGTTGCAGTACTTAACTAATCACTGAAAAATACTGGAGGCACTAATGACTAGAATTGAGTCCATCCAAGCGCTCGAGCTCTTTGACTCTCGCGGTAATCCAACAGTTGGGGCAACGGTTAGCCTAGAATCTGGCGTAAAAGCGAGTGCGTTTGTACCTTCTGGCGCATCAACAGGCGAGCATGAAGCTGTAGAACTCCGTGACGGCGGCAAACGCCTCATGGGTAAAGGTGTAAGCAAAGCAGTTGACAATGTCAACACAAAAATCGCACCTGAACTTATTGGACAAGATGCTTTTGACCAAGCAAACATAGATAGCCTGATGATTGAGCTAGATGGTACCGACAGTAAGTCTAACTTTGGTGCAAACGCAATCCTTTCAGTATCATTAGCTTGTGCCAGAGCAGTAGCCCAAGTTTACGAACAACCCCTTTACCGCTACTTAGGTGGTAACAATGCCAAGGTTCTACCTGTACCTATGATGAATGTCATCAACGGTGGCGAACACGCAGACAACAAAGTAGATATGCAAGAGTTCATGCTTGCACCAATCGGTTTTGATACTTTTGGTGATGCATTTCGTGCAGGTGTAGAAACCTTCCACGAACTCAAAAAAGTTCTTTCAGCCAAAGGCTACAACACCAACGTTGGCGATGAAGGCGGCTTTGCGCCAGACTTAGGGTCAAACGAAGAAGCAATCGAAGTTATCCTAAAAGCGATTGAAAATGCTGGTTATAGTGTTGGCGATGAAATTGCCATCGGTCTTGACCCAGCTGCAACAGAATTCTATAAAAATGGAAACTATGTTTTAGAAGCTGAAGGCAAAACCTATAGCTCAGATGAAATGGTTGCTTACTGGGCAGATTGGGCAGAACGCTACCCTATTATTTCTATCGAAGATGGTTTAGCAGAAGATGACTGGTCAGCTTGGGCAAAGCTTACTGCTGAAATCGGTCACAAATGCCAGCTTGTTGGTGATGATCTTTTTGTAACCAATGTAGAACGCTTACAACGTGGCATCGATGAAAAAGTCGGTAATGCGATTCTTGTAAAAGTAAACCAAATCGGTACACTTAGTGAATCTATGGACGCAATCGAGCTTGCTAAATCAGCTGGCTATCGCAGTATGATTAGTCACCGTAGTGGGGAAACTGAAGATAGCTTTATTGCTGACCTCGCAGTCGCTGTAAACGCTGGACAGATCAAAACTGGTTCTGCAAGTCGCAGTGACCGTATTGCAAAATACAACCGCTTGCTTATGATTGAGCAAGAGTTAGGGTCGAACGCAGTTTACTTAGGTAAACGCGCTTTCGCTAAATAAACTATGCCAAGACGCACACGAATTGTAGCAACACTAGGTCCAGGTAGTGGCAATCCAGAAATGATAGCGAAGCTAATTGATGCGGGTGTTAACGTATTTCGCCTCAATTTTTCGCACGGTAAACAAGAAGATCACAAAGCTCGAGTAAAAGATATTCGTGATGCTGCTAAAAAAATCAATCGCCCTATTGCGATTTTGCAGGATTTACAAGGTCCTAAGATTCGCACAGGTGTTTTTGCAGATGGTAAAGTAACTCTAGAAGTCGGTAATACTTTTAAGCTTAGTTGCGATGACGACACTCCAGGCGATGTAAACCGTGTAGGCTTAACCTATAAAGGTCTTTGCGATGATGTACACGTTGGGGATGACTTACTACTAGATGATGGTCGCTTGAAATTAACAGTAACTAGTTTCGATGGCAATTGCATCGTGACTGAAGTTATTGTTGGTGGTGTTCTCTCTAACAATAAAGGTATCAATATTCCCCAAGCGGACCTAAGCATTCCTGCGCTAACAGATAAAGATGTAGAAGACTTACTGTTTGGCGCTGAACTTGATGTTGACTGGGTAGCGATTAGCTTTGTTCAAAATAGAGATGACCTTCGCTTAGCCAGACACTATCTTGCAAGGGCTGGTTCTAAAGCTAAGCTCATGGCAAAAATTGAAAAACCAAAAGCTGTGGAACGCTTTGATGAAATCCTTGCTGAAGTAGATGGCATCATGGTTGCTCGTGGTGACCTTGGTGTTGAATTGCCACCAGAAGAAGTGCCACGCATTCAAAAAATGCTTATTGAAAAATGTGTACAAGCGGGTAAGCCAGTAGTAACTGCTACACAAATGCTTGAAAGCATGATTGAAAGCCCAACCCCAACTCGCGCAGAAGCGAGTGATGTTGCCAATGCTATTTATGACGGTACAGACGCAGTTATGCTCTCTGCTGAAACTGCAGTGGGTAAGTACCCAATTGAAGCAGTACGTATGATGCACCGCATCGCAAAATCGGTAGAAGCGGATGCGGATTTCCAAAAGAGCATGCGTGAGCATGGACCACGTGCAGGTAACAATACGCCAGACGCTGTGGCTTTAGCAGCTTGCCAAATGGCATATGGTTTATCTGCTGATCTTATTGTTGTTTTCTCAGCCAGTGGCAATACTGCATTACGTGTTTCTCGCTATCGCCCTGCAACACCAATCGTTATGATTACGCCAAACCAACGTGCCTATAACCAAATGGCAATTGCTTGGGGTGTACGTGTTGCTATGAGTGAAGACATTCATACTACAGATGAAATGGTTGAAGTAGCTGAAAAGATTATTCGCAGTGAAAAGTTTATGATCGAAGAAGATGGTCGTTATATTGTGACCGCAGGTGTGCCTTTTGGTAAGCGTGGCACAACAAACATGATTCGGGTTGAGAAGTTCTCAGGATAGTCTTAAGTTTAATAATGAGCAGGAATAAGCAATTCTTAGTTTTTTAGTGGCTTGCCTCGAAAGAAACAGAATCACCGTATGGTTTGCCAGACGAGATTCCCTTGCAACAGGGTCCGTTCATTTTAGCAGTATCTATAAAGGTCATAATCAGTAATGGTTATGACCTATTTTTATTTTTGGGATTGATTGTTCTCAAAGTATTAATATTCATGCCTAAGATAGTAGGTATAACAATGGTAAGGACAAGTATCACAACTGAAATTCATATATTACTTTTATGTGATTTGCGTCTGTGACATTTTTTCTCGTTAAGTAGGTTGAATAAGGATAAATCATACTCGAATTTAATCAACTTAGCTTTGATTTTGGCTTGCAAAAAAAGTCTTCTGTATTACCATAAAGCCTTATTTCACAAGAACTAATGAAATCAAAAGTTGTCCTAATCATTGAGTTACAGTTAACCTACTTATAAGGTTAAATGTAGAGTTGATCCTTTTTGTTTTAGGTAAGAATGATGTATTAGATAACTTCTAAATGACTAAGTACATGCTCAAAATTAAATTAATTTACATTATCTGATTAGATACTAAACCTCTACAGGAGTGAATATTTAGTACGAGTATAGCGTCAAAATAGTTAAACATAATTTTGACTTGGTACTTATAAAGCGTTATTGCATGTTACTTTTTCTAGCAGTCGAATAAATTCTTGCTGTTCTTGCTCTGTTAAATCTTCAAGTAGCTCTCGACCACTCTCTAAGTGCAGTGGCATAACTTCTTGTAACAAATCATTACCTTTTGCAGTCATAACAATATGGCTTCGCCGTTTATCTGCTTTACTTACTTCAATAACAACGAGTTCCATATCTTGCATACGGCGTAGCATCGGATGTACATTACTAGGTTCCATAGCAATAAAGTCACTAAGTGCCCGTTGGGTACATGGTCCAGACTCGTTTAATGCCATAAGGACAGTCAATTGTAAGTGAGTGATTTTTTCCTTACTTAATTTCTCTGAAATAATAGCAAGACCCTTTTGATAACCACGTCTTAACAAGTGCCCTGGTTGCTTTCGCAACAGTTGATTCTCGTTTCCCATCCACTACTTTACACTAAAAGTTTATCGTTATGGTTATAACGGATTACATTTAAGCAATTATTTAGTGTTAGGGTCCTCAAAATAGGTATATAGAAATATATATTATATTTAATGTTACTCGATACAGTTAGTTTCACAACAAAAGATACTGTTATTGGTAGCGTTAGATTGTTATTTTCAAGATCTATCCGAGTGAATCTTCATAGTCATAAAGTGTTTTTGTAACACATTTAGAGGGGTGCACTTGCATAAGTCTACGCCAGCTATCTATTGAGACATCATCAATTAAAATATTTGGTTTGGGTAAAAATGCTTGGAAACATTTTTCTAGATTGAGAGCAATTGCAGTTTGTTGGGCAAAGTCTGCACCTGCAGAACTCCAACAGTAAAGTATTGCACCATGTTCAAAAAGTTCTTGAATATGTTTAACAACATCTTCTATGGCTACAGTTTTATTTCCAATCGAGTTAATAAGCGTACCTTCAACATCTACATAGAATATGAGTGGTTTCATTGTAGGTTGTTGTCTTTAAAAGCTTGTTTCGCTTCTGTACTTTTTAACCAAGCTAAGAATTTTTCTAGTGCTCTACCTCGGTGGCTCACAGACTTTTTCTGATCTTGAGTTGCTTCAGCAAAGGTTATACCAAGATCATCACTTAAGAAAATTGGGTCGTAACCAAAGCCAGAGTCTCCTTTGGCTTCCAGAGTGATTTCGCCTTCGGTCGTTGCAAAGAATGTAAAGGCTTGTTTGTCTGGCAGGGTGAAGGCAATTGAAGAGCAAAAGCGAGCTTTGCGAGGGGGTGGGGAGTTTAGGAGCTGCTCGAGCATAAACTCTCGCCTCTCTAAATCACTATTTTTGTTTCCGTATCTTGCTGAATAAATTCCAGGTTCTCCACCTAGAGCGTCTACTTCAAGTCCAGAATCATCTGCAATAGCGGGCAACTTGATTTGCTGCGAAACAAAGTGCGCTTTGATTAAAGCATTTGCTTCGTAAGTATCACCATCTTCTGGTGGGAAGTCTACAATATCTAGTTCCTTTGCAGAAACTACTTCTGCAATATCTTTTAAAATATGTCTAAATTCTTTTAGCTTTCCTTCATTGCCTGTTGCAACCACAAATTTCATTTTGAATATCCTTTAATGTTTTTTTGTAGAAATCTAATATAACTTGTGTAGATAGGTATAAAACTACATGACTCCATTAATATAATAGATAAGTTTAGTTAATCGCTAATACAAGGTATTCATCTGAAACATTGAGCAAAGTAATAGCTTCAATGAATTATACTATTAGCCAGCTTTAAATTAGCCAGAGTTAGTTATATGAATCAGCTTTAGCTAGCTTTAGCTGCTGCCATATCTCTACGAACAGCTTCTAAAATTGTATTCACACCACCAAGACCTTGAGCGATAAGTTGTACGTATTGCTCAGCATCAATAGGTTCACCCTCGCTGCCACCTTGTACTTCGATGATTTTGCCATCGCCTGTTGCTACAACATTGATGTCTACATCTGCCTTCATGTCTTCGCTGTATTCAAGGTCTACAAGTTGTTTGTCATCAACTATACCCACACTTACAGCAGCAAGTTCATGGCGTAGCGGCCATTCGTCTAACTTACCTGCATTGATGAGTTTATCAGCAGCATTGAACAAGGCTGCGTAGCCAGCAACAATCGAAGCGCAGCGTGTACCGCCATCTGCTTGAATGATATCTGTATCAACCGTCAAAGTTTTATTGTGGAAGAGTGACAAGTCAACAATACTACGAAATGCTCGACCCATCAATCTTTGGATTTCTTGGGTGCGTCCACCTGAGTACATGCGTTCTCGTTTTACACGCTCTTCGGTAGAACGTGGAATAAGTGCATACTCTGCATTTAACCAGCCACCTCTATGCCCTTTTTTATTACGAAGGTGTGGTGGCAGTGTGTTCTCAATGGTTACGGTAGCCAAGACCTTGTTATTGCCCCACTCGAGCCACGCAGAACCTTCAGCATGAGCCATATAATTCGGGATGATGTGAATGGGTCTAACTTCATTTGCTTCTCTGTTTTGCCTCATGAATCCTGCCTCGCGAATCTAGTAGTAATACTATCTTGTGTCTTAAATATAAACAAACTAGTGTAGCCTATTTTGAGATGTCTATGTTTGTTGCTCAAAAACTTATGCAAATCACATGTCTTTTGCTGCTAGAAATAGTTATAGATTTTCTATCCGACACTAACTAGAATGTCATCTTGACGCAGAGCAAAAAGTGAATATAACAAATTACTATAAACTTTATGCGATTTTATAACAGCAAAGTGCTATATAGAAGTTGAATACATAAGTGTTAGATATTGGTTTTTTGAGAAAAATATCAAGCTTTCTACTTCACTAAATTGAAGCGTAGAGTGAATGATATATCAAACACGAATTAAGTTGCTATACTACTAAAAATTAAAATTTTAGATAGGATTTTTGAGAATGTCCAAACTAATAGTCATTATGATTGATGGTGTAAGTGCTGATTACTTTGCTAAGCATAGAAAACGGTTACCCTTTTTAGCTGATTTAGCGCAGAAAGGTTTAGTTGTTAATCGACTAAGTTCAGTCGTGCCAGCAACATCATTACCAGGACGAACAACTATGATGACGGGCACAACGTGTGATGCACATGGGGTTTGGGGCAATACTATTTGGGACGGTGAGCGTTTTCGCTATGCTACACCTGATGATGTCAAAGGCTTAACCCTGCCTAAGCAGGCCAAGGACGCAGGTTTAGATGTTGCAGTTGTAGGTTTTGGCATGGTTCGTCCTGAAGATACGCAAGTTTTTCACCATGCTTGGTGGGTTGGTGAAATGGTGCAACGTGGTAGAGATGATACACCGATACCAGCAGCTGAAGGCTGGTTACGGACTAGCAGACACAAGGATGCAAGTGGGCGATTAGCTGCACTAGTTGAGCAAGGTTATCCTGATGGTATTCCAAGTGCTTACAGTCCATCAGAAAATCCTCAGCTTACCTACTTTTCTGCTGAACTCGCAGGTGATTCCGTGATGATGCAATGGGTTGCTGGTTTAGCCTGTTCTGAGCAAGCTCCTGACCTAATCGTGACTGAAATAATGACGCCAGATAGTGTGCAACATGTTGCTGGCTATGAAAGCCACGAATCGCACTGGTCGGTTGCCTATTCAGATGCTTTGGTTGGACAGTTGGTTAAGCAACTAGAAGTTGCTGGTGTTAATGACTACAACTTAGCCATAATGAGTGATCATGGTCATAGCTCTGTAGAGACAGCGCTCAATCCCATGAAGATTATTCCTGACGCAACTTACGCTTGTGAATGTGCATGGCTTTATGTACATTATAAAAGTGAAGCTGAGTTAGCGGATATTACAGAGAAGCTGGCCGCATATGATATAGAGCTCTATGCAAATGAGCAAGTTGTACCAGAGTTTAAAGCCTCGATTGCAACGTTTATAGCACCAGAAGGAGCAGCCTTTGAAAACTCTGAAACTACTGAAGCAGTAGGCGCACCTGTTTACACATCATCTCATGGATTTCGTCCTGGAACTTTGGGTGATGACCGTTTTTGTATTTTTTCGGGTCCTGATTTCTCGCCACAAGTTATTGAAGAAGCAGACGCTTTGCAGATTACGCCAACCTTGGCAAAGCTATTAGCTTTAGACACGAGTATTTACCCAGCAGAAGCTATCATTTAAAGTAGGTTTTAGCTTATTATCAGTTGAGCGAAACCGTAACTTTATGAATACTCAAAAAATGACTGATTTAGGCACACTTTAAGTGTCCTTTGATACGCTAATCTTAATAGTCTCAGTATTTGCAGCTTCCTTTGTGCAAGGCGCATCTGGTTTTGGCTACGCCATGGTGATGATGCCTGTTTTACTATGGCTAGATTTTTCACTGGCTGATGCCATTATTCTTTCTGCAGTTACTTCTGTAGTGCAAGTGGGTTTGGGCTGCTATCAGCTTAGGGAGCATTTGCGCTGGGGGATTGCTTTAAAAGCTTTGGTGATACGGGTGTTAGGCATACCGATTGGCTTGTGGATGTTAGGGGAGCTCGAGCAGCTTTCTTCCTCCCAAATTAAACAAATAATCGGACTTATCTTGCTGGTTGTGATTCTTTTACAACTAAGTCTAAAAATTAAACCTAGAGACCAGCTTCACCCATTTTGGGGCATAGTAGCCTTTTTAGGTAGTGGCATCATGCAAGGCGTATCTTCAATTGGTGGACCACTTACGGTGCTCTGGGTCATGGCACAAACTTGGAGCAATCAGGTATCGCGTGGATTTATTTTGCACCTGTTACTACTTACCTTACCAATTCACTTATTGTTGCTCTATTTTTCTTATGGCAATGACATGTTAGCCCCTGTCATCCAAAGCATATGGTTGCTACCTGTGGTTGCTTTGGGAACGTATGTAGGCGTGGTTTTTGGTAATCAAATTTCTAAAGCACAACTTCGAACCGTAACGTACGCACTTTTGTTATTTTTAGCTGTTACTTCAGTCTTAAGTCCGTTTTTGGCTTAAGATTATGGTTTGAAGCCTGAATCTAGATATACTGCGCTATGTCCATTGATAGCTCCCAAAGCGAAAATGTTCTTATCTTTGCAACCAGCCTAAGCCCTAGCTCACGCTCATTTATTCTTGCTCAAAATGCAAAACAAAAACTCGATGAAAAAGGTATAGCTAATACACTCATTGATTTGCGAGACTACGATTTACCAGAGAGTGGTCGTACAAATTCAGCAGAGCATCCTGTAGTTAAAGAATTTAGCGAAGCCGTAGATAATGCCAGCCATATACTTTTTGCTTGTGCCATTTACAATTACGATGTATCTTCAGCAGCTAAAAATTTGGTTGAACTACTGACAGGAAAAGAAATTGTTGGCAAAACGATAGGCTTTTTATGCGCTGCAGGAGGCAAAAACTCCTATATGTCAGTGATGCCTTTTGCCAACTCACTTATGTTAGACTTTAGATGTTGGATAGTTCCAAGATTTGTTTATGCAGTTAAAGATGATTTTTCTGATACTGGCTTACTGAATCAAGAGATTGACGACAGAATTAACTTGCTTCTTGATGAGATGATGCAAGGTTCTGCTAGCGCACCTATAAATTGATGTTTTTGGTAGGAGGGAAACTTAGTAATGGAAAAAGCTATGGATAAAGTAATGCATAACTATAAATATGGAGGGGCGAGAGCTCTTGTACTACTTCATGAGCGCCATCTACGTGCCTTGCTGCTAACTTGGAAAGAAGCCAAGGCTGCCAACGTCACTCTACCGACAACTAGCGACCCGAGTTTTGCTTCTCTCAATGCCTTATTGCAACACAATCTAGCTGCTGCTAGAGGCTATATGACTTGGATGTGCGAAAAGCTAAACTTAGCAGATCCAGAGATCAATGAAGCACCTTCTGTTGAAACTATTGATGAGCAAGCGGATAGTTATCTTGAACATGTGTTGGAGCGCTGGAGAATTCCTTTAGCAGATATAGAAGAAGAACGTTTTTACCGCCCTGCTTATACGTCTAGATGGGGGTCAGAATATTGCATTGATGGTATGTTAGAACATGCAGTTATGCACCCTGTCAGGCATGAATTTCAGCTTAGGAATTTACTAGACGATTTGTAATTGATGGGTTGAAAATACCTGATGCTGGTCGAAGAAGTTCTAACCCTCTAGTTTAGTAAGTTTTAAACCTTTACAAAGCACTGTAATGCCTAAAAAGAATAATTTTAATACCACTTCTAACAACCATTTAAAAGTAACTTGTTTACCTATAGTAGGTGTTACTTATGTCTAACGCCAATGAATCCAATGGTCAGGGCAGTGTTAAGACTACGATATCTATACTAGGTAAGGCTAGCTTCACCAATCAAGGTAAGGTTGTTAATCTTAAGTCAGTACAAGTAGTTTTACTCATAGCTTATGTAACAGAACTGCAAACTGCAGTTGCACGTAAGGATTTAGCTGAGCTTTTTTGGCCAGAGCGTGATGTTAAAGATGCACTCAAACTTTTGAGGACCCTTTTGAGTCGTGTGACTACTTTACTTCCAAACTATTTAGAAAGTTATACAAGTGCTACAGGTGTAAAGCAAATTCGTCTTGCTGATTTAGGAGATAAAGTAGCTACAACTTATGTTGATAGTTTAGTGTTTAAAAAACTTTTACAACATGATGACGTGAGTGCTTTGGAAAGTGCTAGTAAGCTTTATAAAGGGTCTTTTTTGACAGGAGTAGAAGCTAAGGGGGTTAGTCAGGAGCTTGAGGCTTGGCTCGAGCGTACCCGAGAGTCCTATCAACAGCATTACATCGCCTTGCAGCAAAAACTTATTGCTTTAGCTTATGAAAGTAGAGATTTTGAAAAAACCTTATTCAACTTACAAAAGCTTTTAATCCTTGAACCCTTTGATTACACCTTAAACCGTTTAGCCTTAACGCTATATTACAAACTAGAAAATAGATTAGCTTTGGTCAATCATTATAATTATTTAGTTCAACGGACTGAGGAAGAATTTGCTACAACAGTACTTCAAGAGTTATCTGATTACTACCAGCAGCTACTAAAAAAACTAGAGTTGAATAGTACCCAAGCTATAAGCGGCAACAAAAAGCTTGACTATAGTCTCAATGGGCTTTCGTACAATGAAACATTTATAGGACGTCAGAAAGAATTAAATACTTTAAAACTTCTGATTTCGCAGGAGCGTCTTGTAAGTATTGTGGGTATGCAAGGTATTGGAAAAAGTAGCCTGTTAGTAGAACTGCTAAAGTATTGTGAAGCAGAGATGTGCTTTAAAGATGGTATCGTATTCATACCTCAGCACACAACATCTAAGCTAGAACCTACGCTAGATTTAGTAGACTCTCTTGCTCAGCAACTTGGTTTGGTAGCTAGAGACTCTTCTGAGTTACTTCTTCAGGATGTACTAGAGTACCTTGAAACGAGAGAACTCTTAATAGCTTTTGATAGTCCAGTGGTGTCGCTTGATGCACAGCAAGCACTGATTGATTTAATCGCTACCTTGATGGCTCAAACAACAAAGCTGAAAATCATCCTAACATCCTTAGAACCTATTGGTTTTGCCAATGAAGTGGTCATGAATTTAAAAGGTCTAGATTTCCCTACTAAGATGATATCTTTGGAAGATGCATTTGTAACAAGTTCGGCGCAGCTTTTTCTTAGTTGTGCTAAAAAAGTCGTACCTGTATTTAAGTTGCAAGAAACGTCTCTTAAGGCGCTCTATAAGTTGTGCTATCTAAGTCAGGGCTCGCCACTAATTATTACTATCGCAGCATCTTGGATAGATGTTCTCTCCTTAGAAGAAATTAGTTCTAGCTTGCTAGAGTTAACACATCAACATAAAGATGTGATACCTAGACACCAGAGTGTAAAAGCTATATTTGAAACACTGTGGTTATCTCAAAATAAAATACCTTCTACTGAACAAGCGCATTATGCTAGTAAAACTGATAATAATGCTGGCATTATTATCACCTTAGAGGATTTACAATCTTTTCGCTATACCACTGCAATGCACCCACTGTACCAACAATTCTGCACGCTCAAGCAGTAACTAAACTAATGATGAACGTTACTACTTAGTACAATATGTTAATCTGAAGTGCTTATCAAATAGGGATTCTTTTTAGACATGTTAGGGTTTAGTCTGAAGGGGCAAACTGTTAAGTTGTTTTTGTAGGCATTGATCTGTACAAAAGCTCTTGTTAAAGATTATTGGGGTTACAATACATTAATCATCAATATCTAAGTAATGCTGAAAAGCTTGAAGATACTTTAAATAATTAAAAAATAATGCTTTTGGAAAGGGGAGTGTTGTGACTATAGCGACTGTAAAGTTGTTTAAAACTGTTGAACTATATGCTGATCAGAAACAGCTAAAGCTACAATCAGCACAAGCAAAGCTTTTGCTTGCTTATTGTGTTGAACAGCAAAATTCTCTTTCACGCTCAGAACTTGCAACACTTTTTTGGCCAGAACGAAGTGAATCTGAAGGACTTAAGCTTTTACGAAACTTACTGAATCGTATTAAGACGGCATTGCCATCACTTTTAGAAGTTAATCGCTATACTGTCCAATTTATAAAAACGGATAACCAAATAGATACTTTAGAGGTGCAAGAACTTACGAAGTCTACCATGGTGGAAGATTGGCAAAAGGCGGTTTTGCTTTATTCAGGTGCCTTTTTAGAGGAGGTAGCTCAAAAGCAAGTGCCTGAGGGCTTAGTGGAATGGCTCGAGCTGCGCCGACAGTTCTATCAACATACCTATGTCAATAATCTCCACAAATTAGTTCATGCCCTTTCAGGGACTTCAAATCATCTAAAACCTGAAATCGATTTTGAGTTGGCGATGTTCTATACAGATGCCTGGCAAGTTGTAGAGCCAGAAAACGAGCGTATTTATATCCATAAACTATCGCTACTCGCACAACAACATAAATATGATGAATTAGAGAATTTATACAAACAACTTAAATCACAATCTTTAACAAAGCGTATACACAAAGTTATTGGTGAGTACTACGAAGCTTTAGATATACCTAAGCCACAAGATCGATCGATACATATAGATCAAAAAACTAATGTTCAAGCAAAAGATATTATTGGGCGTGAGCATGATATCAAGCAAGTACTTAGCTTGTTAGAAGAACATCGATTGATTTCTATTATTGGTATTGGGGGAATTGGTAAAACCCAAATTACTAAAGCAATTGTAGCAAGACCAAATCCAGCATTTCCAGATGGGATAATTTTTGTTTCACTTCCACTGACCGATGCATCACAACTATTTAGTCATTTAATGCGAGCCTTAGGTATATATAGGTCAACACAACACGATTCCAAAAAAGAGATTATAAAGAGTCTGTATGATAAAAAACTGCTTTTAATTTTGGATAATGCTGAGCATTTGACAAAAGAGCTTGCTCCCTTTTTGAGTGAGCTTATAAGTCAAAGCTTATATTTGAGATGTATCGTAAGTTCGCGAATAAAGTTATCTATAGCTTCTGAACAGGTCTATCCTTTGGGTGATTTAGGTGTACCTCAAGCTGATGCATCAATAGATGCTTTAAAAGAGATGCCAGCTGCACAACTATTGGTTAGGGAAGCACAACATAATTCAAGTGACTTGGGGTTTCAGGAAAAGTACAGAGAAACTATTATTAAACTATGTCAGCTTAGCCATGGTCTACCATTAGCGATTGAAATTATTGCAGCAAACTTTAGTAAAGTATCTATAGATGAAATGGTAGAACAAACTCTTTTATTGACAAAACCTTTGGACAATAAAAGTACGATAGATTCAACACCTATAGCTAAGTTTTTTTCATTTGGTTTGACTGATGCTTCAGAGCCAAGCACTGCTATAACGACTATGCCACACCTTAAAAATTCAAATGGTACTTTAACGAATACTGTTTCAAGTTTAAAGCAGCAAGTAAGTCATAAAGATATCAAGGATGTTGACGTTGTTCAAGCTTTGAGAACAGATGAACGAAAAGATAACTCAAGACGTACAGCGCCTAGACTTCGGTCTAAACCTCGCCAATCAAGGTTACAGCACGACAGTCTTAAAAACTGTTTTGAGTATTCATGGTCTTTATTAGAAGAAAAACAACAAATAATTCTGGCTAAACAAGCAGTTTTTTTTGGAGGCTTTGACTTTCAAGCCTTTAAAGAAGTTACAGGGGCAACTGCATATGATTTAGCCGTGCTCATAAATACATCGCTGATTCGGAGAAATCCATCTGGACGTTATGAACGTCATCCATTGATTTATCAATTTTGTCGGGAAAAGTTATCAGCTATGCCAGAATTACTTGCTGAAGCCGAAGCAAGCCATGCCGCCTATTTTGCAGGGTATGCTCTAGAGTTGCAAGAATACATTGATAACTATCAATCAGATATAGTATTAAAAATAGAACCAGAGGTTATCAACTTTCAACGTGCTATACAATATAGTGTCAGGTTCAACAAATTTAAGATGATTGAGCCAATGGTTTTAGCGTTGACTAGCTATCTGTCTACACGGGGCCGTTATCAAGAAGCGGTTGATATTTGCCAAACCGTTTTGCAATATAATTCTGAAGAGAATAAAAACTCAATCATTGAATTCTTACTACTATTATGGGTTGTGTTTTTCTATAGTCAAGCGGGCAACCTTCAGCAAGCTGAACTTTATATGGATCGTATAGAACAAACCTTGGGCCTGTTAATGGGAAATGACGAAACCAGACAGTCAATGGCAGACTACCAAGAGGATGTGCCTTTTTATCTGGGGATGTATGAAGTTACTAAAGGTATCTATTCTGATAGCCAAGGTCTTTATGTGCAAGCAAAAATGAACTTCGAACGGACTATTGAATTACAAAGCCCTTTTCTTCAAACACATTCTAATATGACTATTCTTTTGGCAAGGAACCGTTTGGCTTTGCAGAATCTCTATCTAGGCAACTTTAAGCAAGCAAGAATGCTATTTGAAGAGAATCTTGCACACGGAGATTACTTTTTACAAGCAATGGATACGATCAGTCTAGGTGAGCTGTTGCTGTGGCAAAAAGATGAAATGGCTGAAGAGAAGTTGTTGGAAGGGCTCGAGTTGAGCACACAGAAAAATATGCCTCTTATTCAAGGGTATGCCCATCAGTACTTAGGCATTGTGTATACAGACAAAGCTAGAACTGTTCAGAATCAAGACGTAGATTATTCTGAAATAGCTATTAAACATTTAGAAAATGCGCTAAAGCTAGCAGGGGAAATGCATGAATATAGACTTATCAGTTATGTGTTGAGTGCTGGCTTTGCACAGCTTTATATGGATAGTCAACAGTGGTCTCGAGCGCAGGACTCTTTACATAGAGCGCTTGAACTAGCCTTAGAGTGTTCAAGTAAGGCACGTATAATAGCAGCAATTTTGCGTCTTGCAACTATTGATTTACAGCTCAAACATGTAGATAAAGAACAGCAAAGGACAGCTGTAAGCTATTTGGAATTGATTGCAACACATCCTGCTAGTCACTTTATAGACTCGGAAAAAGCTAAAGCTATACTTGAGCAATCTTCTAATGGAGAGTTGCAGAGCTATATGCTAAATACTGAATTACAGAAAGAGTATGAAGATACTAGAAATATGGTGCTTATCCATACTGTTCTAGAATTTTTAAGTTAGCGTGGATACTAATTAGGTATCGCAGTTTTAGCAAGACTATGTTTTAAAGTTATAAGCATTAAAATCAGGGTCATTGTTTGCAATTAAATGTTTTCGTAACATAGTAATTTGCCCAGTGTGCCGTATTTCATCTTGTAAATAATGAAACCAATAGTAGTGAATATTCCCTGGATGCCCAAAAATATCTTTTGATGATTCTAACCAAGCATCATCTCGTTCTTGCATAGCGGATAAGGTTTTTTGGCGAATTGTAGTTAGTTCTTGGAAGTAGTCATCTAAGCTGCGGTTTTGATTTCGCTCACAGGCTTTAAACTGAAAAACATCTTTCCAATACTCAGTTTCTTCTTCGTTAAATTGTCTATCTTCAAAGGTCATGCATTGAAACAGGCTTTCAGCTGCGGCTAGATGTGCAAGGATTGCACCAATACTATTTAGAGCAGGATTAGGTTTGGAGTCTAACTCTTCAATAGTTAAATCTCGAGTTGTGGTTTTAAGATAGTGCCTTGAATTTGCTAGCATACTAACCAGAGTTCCAACTTTGGCTGTGTAACCTTTTTTTGCTTCAATGACAAATATATTATCAGTGTTTTCCATATAGAGTATTATTGCATGTTGGTTTGGAAATTGCCTTAAAATGACTAGCGCTTAGACTGTAAGAAAGAAAAAAGTATCGAAACTAGAGTTAACTATAGAAGTGCTGAAGCTATCGGATTGTTCTTGTAGTTTAGTTCTGATAGCCTTAGACCGTTAGAGTATGTACCAAGAGACCTTCTTTTTGTAGTGGAAGTTGTTTGACAACTGTGCCTTTGTTGTCTATAAAAGCTGTTGGTCCATAAGAGATGCGGTTTTTTCGAAAGCCAGTTACATCTGACGATAGCATAGCTATACTTGCTTCTTTAGCACGTTCAGAACGACTTTCTATATGTTTGTGTTTCCAGATTTCAGCAGTTTGATGACGCATCATATTATTTGAAGGACATACTAAAAGTTCTGCCCCTTGCTTTACGATAGCTTGTACGCTTTCTGGAAAGTTTAGGTCGTAACAAATGTTGATACCAAATTTCAGCTTTCCTAATTCAAAAATAGGATAGTCAGAACCAGCTTCAAAAACCTGTTGTTCACCTTTGAGTAAGTTGACTTTGCGATAGCGTCCTAAAAGTTGACCTTGATGAACTACGATTGCAGTATTAAAGAGTTTGTTGTCGGTGATTTCAATTAAACCAAT
>CALHRJ010000265.1 GCA_938038395.1 uncultured Deinococcales bacterium
AGGGTTTTCATGAGGTTAGCAGTTTCAGTTGTTACGTGCATGCAGCAACCAATACGGATATCTTTAAAAGGTTGGGTGCGTGCAAATTCCTCACGTAGGCTTAAAAGAACGGCCATTTCACGTGCTGCCCACTCGATACGCTGCTTACCTGCTTCCGCAAGGCTTATATCTGCAACATCATAGTTCATAGCTGTAGTTGTCATACTGTATTTCCTTTCTTGATAAGGCTGTCTGCCTTAGCTTATCCAATACTTAAGTGTAACTCTGTAATCTAATACTGTAATACCAATGTTAGGGTCTAGCTTTTTAGTGCGTCTAAAGCACCGTTATCATCTTGATGAGCTCTATATCGTGCTATAAATTCATCAATCGTAAAATTGTGTTTTTGTGTTCCGACTTGCTCGAGCACATAAGTTGCTGCAAGCGCGCCCATATTGCAGGCTACGGTCCATGGTAAACCTAGCTGGATTCCCCGCATCATACCTGCACGGTAAGCATCGCCTGCACCAGTTGGCTCAGCAACTTCATTTGGTGGGAAAACCGCCATTGTATGTTCTTCACTACCGAAGGTTAGAGTTGAACCTTTATCGCCACTAGTAATCAGAACACCACCAGCAAGTTTATAAATTTCTTCAGCACTTAAGCCTGTTTTCTCTTGAATCATTTCAAACTCGTACTCGTTGGTGGTTAGTAAATAACAGCCATCTATACCAGCTTTTAAATCTTCACCAGAAAGGCGCACGGTTTGCTGACTGGGATCATAGATATATGGAATATCTAGCGCCTTACATTCCTCAACGTACAAACGCATTGCATCTGGGTCGTTAGGGGAGATGATCGCTAGACTTGTATCCGCAGCAAGTTCTGCAAACTTTAAATCTTTAGCATATGCCATTGCACCAGTGTAGAAACTAGCGATTTGGTTTTGCTTAAGGTCAGTGTTTACAAAAAAGGATGCTAGGAAGTCATCTTCATGCGTGATGGTGGCACTAGTGTCTACATTGTGCTTTTCTAGAAAAGCTCTATAGTCCACAAAGTCTGACCCGACAGTTGCCATCATCTTAGGATTTGCACCAAGCAAGCCAAGTGTATAAGCAATGTTCGCAGCAGTTCCGCCACGCTGTTTTTTCATGCTGTCAACAAGAAAGCTCAAAGAAACAGTTTCCATTTTTCCTTCAAGGAAATGCTCAGAAAAATTGCCCGGAAAGGACATTAAGTAGTCGTAGGCTACAGAGCCTGTAATCGTTAGGTTTTTCATAAGTTATAGATATTGTGCAGCAGCAGCTTTAATTGCATCTACACGATCAGTTTTCTCCCAAGGAAGGTTAATGTCGTCACGACCAAAGTGACCATATGCAGCAGTCTGACGGTAAATAGGACGACGAAGGTCAAGGTCACGAATGATTGCACCAGGACGAAGGTCAAAGACTTCATTGATAACAGCAGTGAGTTGGTCGTTGCTTAGTTTTCCACTATCAAATGTTTCAACTGAAATGCTCAATGGACTTGCAACACCAATTGCGTAAGCAACTTGAACTTCACAACGGTCAGCTAGACCTGCTGCAACGATATTTTTAGCAACCCATCTAGTTGCGTACGCTGCACTACGATCAACTTTTGTGCAGTCTTTACCGCTAAATGCGCCACCACCATGACGTCCCATGCCACCATATGTATCTACAATTATTTTTCTACCAGTAAGGCCAGCATCACCCATAGGTCCACCAATTACAAAACGGCCTGTTGGGTTTACGTATATGAGTAAGTCATCGTCAACAAGTTCTTTTGGAAGCACAGGGTTGAAAACATGTTTGATGATACTCGCGCGAATTTCTTCTTCGCTAATTTCTGGTGCGTGCTGAGTACTGATAAGTACAGTATGGATACGCTTTGGTTTACCAAATGCATATTCCACAGTAACTTGTGCTTTACCATCAGGACGTAACCAAGGAAGAGTGCCATCTTTACGAACTTCACTTAAGCGACGTGCTAAACGGTGAGAGAGATCAATTGGCAATGGCATTAGGGTTGGTGTTTCGTTACATGCAAAACCAAACATCATACCTTGGTCACCAGCGCCGACAGCGTCAATATCTGCGTCGCTCATTTCACCTTGACGTTCTTCAAGTGCGCTATCTACACCTTGTGCAATATCTGGACTCTGTGAAGCAACTGCAACTTGAACTGCGCAAGTATTGGCATCAAAGCCTTTTTCGCTACTGTCAAAACCAATGTCTCTGACAACGTCGCGAACTAGGGTATCAAAGTCAACATATGTAGTGGTTGTGATTTCACCAAGCAGCATGACGAAGCCTGTTTTGACCGCAGTTTCACAAGCAATACGTGCAGCTGGGTCGTCAGCCATGATGGCGTCAACAACTGCATCACTGATTTGATCACACATTTTGTCTGGGTGACCTTCGGTTACTGACTCAGAGCTAAATAACAATTTTGGACTTTCGTTGAATGATAAAGACATTTTTTTCTCCTCTTGAAGTATATTGAATACGTTTGCAAAGTCTATGGGATATTCGGGAAATTCACTAGCATATTCACTAAAAAATCTGAATAATTGTGGGAATTTGTTGTTTTATTTGGGTTTTAAAAGGTTTTTTATGTGTTTTTTGAATATTATGTTGCTATCTTAAGGTACCGCAACATTTCTTCCTCCAATCTTTCCACACGAATCAAAAAATACTTTTGTTTCTGTGGCTGGAAGTAGCACCCATATTGTCTAGTCTCCTAAGGACAAAATATTGGTTGCTGCGATCTGTTATCTAAACTTATATGTTCTAACTTAAGCTATATGTTACTTATGCTTTAAGCGAACTTTTAAGTCCAAATATTTTCGGGCCAGTTCCCTAAATCGCTCTTGATTTGAGATTATGGACATGAGAAATGCTTATGCCTCAAAATAACGTCTTAGTTAAACATATTATGGTGGCAAATGTAAATAGAATAATATTCATCGTTTGAGCTGGCTATTATTCGTTTTACAATAGAATTTATGTTCGGAAAGCAAATAAGTGAAGATTAAGAGTCTAAACTTGACATAACCACACTCAAGAAAGTATAGTTTTGATGTGGCAAATGCTTATCAAAACCCTTACACCGTTTTAGGTGTTGAAAAAACTGCAACGGATGATGAAATCAAATCAGCTTATCGCAAGCTGGCGATGAAACATCACCCAGATAGAAACCCAGATGATGCTGTGGCTGAGGAGAAGTTTAAAGAAGTTTCTGAAGCTTATGCTACTTTGCGCGATCCAGACTTGCGAGCAAGATTTGACCGCTTTGGTCAAGTAGGCGGTAATCGAGCTGGTTCTGCGTCCGGTGGACCAGGCGGATATGGTGGCTATGTGCCGCCAGACTTCCAAGGTTATGATTGGCAAACGCTTTTTAGCGAATCTGGTGTAAATATTGACTTATCGCAGCGGGGTGTACCAAAGACAGGCAATGTCGTGTTTGATATGTTGTTTAGTCAGGTAGCAGGTATGGCGACGAATACGCTTCGTCAGAATGGTTTGATGAAGGGTGAAGATTACGAGACTTCGATACATTTGAGTATCAAGGAAGCTCGAGCCTCCACAATTAAACGCGTCAAAATCCCCAAAAAGGAATCTGAAGTGGACGTCACAGTGCCAGCAGGTGTAATGCCAGGCACAAAACTGCGTCTTGCTGGCCAAGGTGGTCAAGGCAACCCCATGGGTGACGTTTACGTAGTCATCAAGCTAGATGTTCCAATGGGCGTGGAAGTCCAAGGCGATAATTTATTAGCTGACCTCAACGTGACACCTTTAGAAGCTGAAAAAGGTTTAAAAACAACTATTCTCGATACACTGATTGAGTTACCAGCAAACAGCAAAGATGGCGATACATTGCGAATTGCAGGCGCTGGACTTGCAAAAGGTGATTTAGTCGTAACTGTAAGAACAACAGTCTGGAAAGGTCTCTTTAGGAAAGCTCGAGATTTTCTCGGTGCTTAATGTATTACAATGCTAAATATTAGTTAGTTCATTCATTATCTAGTACTATCAAGCTAAAATAGGTATACTGAACATCAAGTGTTCTAAACAAAATACAAGGCGTTCTAAAACAAACATTATGTCTGAAACTAAAACACCACCAACTGAAGCAAATGAAAAAAGCCGTCCACTATATGTAATTAGTGTGGCTGCTGAACTAGTTGATATGCACCCTCAAACGCTACGCCTATATGAGCGTAAGGGTCTGATAGAGCCAAGTCGCAGTTCTGGTAAAACAAGATTATATTCTCAGCGAGATATTGAGCATCTTCAAGAAATTAGACGTTTGACACAAGAATTAGGTGTGAACCTAGCTGGTGTAGAAGAAATTATTCGGTTACGTAAACAGTTAGATGATATTCAGTTTAAGATGGAAGGTCGAATTGACCATATTCAAGATGAATTGACTGAACGCATTCAAAACTATAAGGCGATGGCACTTGAAGAGGCGAATGAAGATTTAGAAGAAGATGCCTGAGACTAAAACTTTATAACGTAAATTGTGAGTGTATTTTTTGAAAAAGGGATGCAC
>CALHRJ010000266.1 GCA_938038395.1 uncultured Deinococcales bacterium
ACTTGCTTTACTCAATAAATCCTTGCTACGGCGCGATAGCGAAGAGCGCTTTTTAAGGCATGTGTTGGTACAACAATACAGTGAAGAAAAATTAGCTTTAGATACAGAACTTGAAACTGCCACAAAACAAACCCATGCCGAGTACTTTGCGAACTTTGTTACGGAGCCTCCTACTAATCTTGGGAACGACGATCAGCTTAGCTACGTTAAGCAGCTCGAGCTCGAACATGTCAACATTCGTAGCGCACTAGATTGGCAACTTAAACAAGAAGGTCCTGCAGCGATTCAAGCAAGTTTCAACTTTTGTAATAACATGAGTTTCTTTTGGGAACGGCAATGCTATTTTGAAGAAGCATCCAACTATTTAAAAAAACTACATATCAAAATCAAAACTGAAGGTTCCGAAGAACAACAGACTAAAACCTTAGCGCTTGTTTTAAAACAAATCGCATTCTTTGCTTACCTTCGTTCAGATTATACAGAGACACTAGAACATCTCGAACCTGCTCTAAAGTTATTTCTTGAACATCAAGACTTAGCAGGTCAGTGCGATGCTTACTGGATTCTGGCTAGTGTAGATATCTTACAAGGAAAGCATCACGAAACCGAATATTCAAGTTATCGTAGTCTAGAATTGGCGAAAGAGATTGGGGATAGTTACAGGGAGGCAAGGGCTCTAGCAAGGTTAGGTGGCATTTATGAGCGTCTGGGTAAACACGAAGAGGCCTACAATTACCTTGAGCAAGGTTGGAAAATCTTCAAAACCTTAAATAATGCAAGGGGAATAGTAGATTGCTTGTATAATATGGCACTCATTCGCTTCTTTAAAGAGGACTTTTCTACAGCACAACAATTTAGCGAAGAAGCAGCAAAAATTGCAGAAACAACCAACTATAAAATGCGCCTCACCGATTCCAAAAATCTATTTGGTAATATTGCAACCAACCTTGAAAACTTTGATGAAGCAACAAGCTATTTCGATGAAGCTTTACACCTAGCACAAAGCATTGGCTGTACAGCAGCAGTTGCCATGACCTTTGAAAATATCGGGGTTGTTCATAAAGAACAATATCAATTAGCAAAAGCCAAACACTACCTACAAACAGGTCTAAAATTACGTCAAAGTTATTATGGCGTATGGGGCATTGCCTCATCGCTACACAGACTCGCAAGTTTAGCAAGTTCTTACGACAACACAGTCCTTGCGGCAACCCTTTGGGGTGTTAGTGAACGACTCTGGCAAGAGCTTGATTCACCAAAACCAAAATCGTATTTAAAACGTTTTGAACGAGACTGGGAAAAAGTAAAAAAATATTTAGACGAAGCAAGCTTTCAACAAGCATATAACAAAGGTCAAGCAATGGCTTTAGATGATGCTATAACGTTAGCATTGCAGTCTGATTTTGGAGAGCAGCAAAAAGAGCTCGCTTAACACCCCCAGAATATCCACAAAGCAAATACTATATACAAAGCGATAGTGAGTCCTGCTCTTTATGTTGCAGTTAATATTCACACTACAAGTGATCAATTATTGTAAGCTAGAGCGGTATATGCAAGCTAGCATCAACATATTGGGTCAGTGTTCCTTTCGCAAAGATGATCAATTAGGTCAAACAAGAGAACTCCTACCTGCCAACAGACCTCTACTGCTATGCACGTATCTTGCTACTCAAGAAAGTTGGGTAAACCGAGATGTGTTACTGACCTTGTTCTGGCCAGATGATACCGAAAGTAAAGCTAGAAATAAACTTCGGCAATTGTTACATATTACAAAAAAAGAAATTTATGCTGAATTTATTGAAGTTGAAGAATCACGCCTAAAACTCAATCTAAACAGTGACTTCCAAGCCTTTCAAGCAGCATTTGAAGCAGGTGATTGGTCAACAGCGCTCGAGCACTATAAAGATGAACTTTTGGTCGGTCAAAGTGCAAAGAATATGCCTAACTATCAAGACTGGCTCGAGCTCACCCGACACGAACTGTCCGACATGTGGCGTGAGGCGAGCATCAACCATGCACAGAACTTAGCAGAACAAAAACACTACACAAGTGCAAATCGATATCTAAAAGCCCTACTTAAAAAAGATTTACTAGCAGAAGACGTACTGCATCTTTACTTAGGCTATTGCATGAAAGCTGGTCAACGCAAAGAAGGCCTTGAAATAGCCGAACAGTTCAAAACTATGCTGATGCAAGAACTCCAAATGGAACCACTTACCCAAACGACTGAACTTATCGAAGAACTTAGAGCACTCAAAGAGGTAGACACACCCAAGACCCTTGAAGAAGTAGACTCATCAGTAGTTCCAACCTTAGCTAGTGAAAGCCTTAAAGAACAAGCAACAGAGACTAAACCAACACAGAATGAACCAACACAGAATGAACCAACAGAAAATACAGCTCAACCTAGCCAAGAAAAACAAGAAAAAAACGTTCTAAAATTACCAAGCTATCATTCTAGTTTTATTGGGCGAGATTTAGAATTAATTGAACTCAGCGCTTCACTTCAAGAAGGTAATAGGCTCATAACAATTGTTGGTCAAGGTGGCACAGGAAAAACAAGACTTGTAAACGAATTAGCCAGACAAATGAATGACAGCTTTCAAGATGGCGCAGTTTACTTTTCTTTAGCACCCTTGGAATCAACAGATTACCTGGCCAACTACTGTTTAGATGCTCTCAACATTTCTGCTTATGCACAACTCAAAGCACAAGAGCAGCTTATGGGCTACCTTGCGAACCATGAGCACTTGCTTATTTTTGATAACTTCGAGCATTTGACAGAGGCAGCAGCTTTGCTCACACAGATACTAGAGGTCTCCCCTAATTCAAAAATTGTCATTACTTCCAGAGAGACACTCAACCTTAGCAGCGAAACTGTTTTCGAATTAAAAGGTTTGAGCTATCCTGCAACTTTTACTT
Organism: uncultured Deinococcales bacterium; assembly: GCA_938038395.1. Lineage (GTDB taxonomy): Bacteria > Deinococcota > Deinococci > Deinococcales > Trueperaceae > CALGZD01. Next base: position 2,923 of record CALHRJ010000266.1, read on the forward strand.
CAAGTCAAGTTAATGCTTCTACAAACATAGAAATCTATGAGTCTGTACAGCTCTTTTTAAGAACAGCTAGACATGTCAATGCAAACTTTAGCCTTACGCAAGATAATGAGGCTGCGGTCTTAAACATTTGCCATCTACTAGAAGGTAGCCCCTTAACCATAGAACTAGCTGCTGGCTGGTCACGCTTACTCAACCCACAAGAGATTGAAGTTGAGTTAGACCAAAACTTAGATATGCTTGAAAGCACTTGGTCAGATTTGCCAGAGCGACATAGAAGTGGTCGTGGCGTTTTTGAACACTCTTGGAACTTGTTAAATCCAACTGAGCAAAACTTATTAAAAAAGCTTTCTGTATTTCGTGGTGGCTTTAGTAAAGGGGCAGCGCAAGAAGTTGCTGGTGCAAATTTAAGAACACTGCTTGCCCTACTCAATAAATCACTCCTTACTCGGAACAGTGAGGGACGCTTTTTGAGGCATGTTCTTGTGCAGCAGTATAGTGCAGAAAAACTAGCTTTAGATAAAGATACTGAGCAAAAAACCAAACAAGCTCACCTTGACTATTGCCAAAGTTTATTTGAAGACCTGCCGAATATTCTTAGTCACAGTGAGCAACTTAAGTATATTGATAGGCTCGAGCTAGAACACATCAACCTACGTAGCGCACTCGATTGGCAACTCTCTCAAACTACAGAAACTAGCTTTGCTGCTAGTCTATCTTTTTGTAATAGCCTCAGCTTCTTTTGGGATAGACAGTGCTATTTTGATGAGGCTAGTACCTATCTAGAAAAGACTCTTAAAAAAACCAAAGCACAAAGCGCAAGTCACGAAAATAAAAGCTATCAAAGCGTATACGCACAAGTCCTTACCCACAAGGCATATTTTGCACATATTCAGGCAGACTTTAACAAAGCTGAAACATCAGCACAACAAGCACTAGAGATTTTTAAAACGCTAGAAAACAATGCAGGACAATCTGATGCATGCTATGTACTCTCAATAATCAATCATTCTCAAAGTAACTTTCTTAAAGCCAAGGAACATTGTCACAAGAGTGAGCAATTAGCAAGCAGTATGCAAGACCCCTATAGAGAAGCTAGAGCCAAGTCAAGACTTGGTGGCATCTATGAACGCTTGGACCAGCCGACAACTGCCTATCAATATTCACAAGAAGCACTGCATCAATTTAAAAAGCTAGATAACTTAAAAGGGATATCAGATTGTCTATACTACATGGGCGCACTTTCTTTTTTTAATAATGATTTTGAAAAAGCTGATAGCCTTTTGTCAGAATGTGCTTCAATTGCAGAAAGCATTGGTTACAAAATGCGCCTAGCAGATGCTAAAAATAATCTAGGCAATATATATAGAGAGCAAGGGAAATTTCACGAAGCGCAACCTTTCTATATAGAGTCTTTGACTATTACACGTAGCATAGGCGATACAGTTGGTGTGAGTTTTGCTTATGATAATTTGGGGCTCATCATCCGTGAACAAGGTCAACCTGCTGAAGGCAAACGCTATATCCAAGAAGCACTGACCTTAAGACATGGCTTTCAAGATACCTGGGGGATGGCGTCATGCATTCACAGACTTGCAGGTATTGCAGTTGCTCAGGACAACCCTGAGTTAGCAGTTGTGCTGTGGGGTGTGAGTGAAAGATTGTGGGAAGAGATTAGTTCAGCGAAACCAAAATCGTACCTCAAGCGCTTTGAACGTGATTGGAACATGGCTAAACAGCAATTGCACGATTTAGTGTTTCAAGAAGCTTTTGAAAAAGGTCAGGCGATGGCTTTGGAAGAGGCTGTGGAGCTTGCGTTGCGACCTGATTTTGGTACGGAGCAAAAAGAACTCAGGTAGGCTAGCACGTCAGACAATTCTATACTCAGAAGGCTCGAGCTTGTGCTCGAGCCTTTCTCTTTGCCCTTCAAAAGGGTGTTATTTAACAAGCTTCAAAAACAAAATTCTAGTCAATAACAAAACACAGGCAAATACACTAAATCCTTATCTTACAAGGCTTTCTCAACCGTTATATGGAATATAACGGCTAATATAACGCTCATATAACGGCCGCAAATTTAAACTCCTTGTGTAGTTCAAAAAGACTACAGAAAAGGAGATTTAAATGAAAACAAAAAATAGTATTATCCTAAGAATTTTGGCAATTGTTGGTATCTCGTTTAGCTTAAGTTCATTTGCTCAGACAGGTTCTGCTAATGCTCAAAAAATAGCTGACGGTGGAAAAGTAGTTAGCGATGTAACTCACTATTTCTATCAAATAGAAATTGATTGTTATGATCCAGATGTTGATTATGCCGATACTGAAGATACGATAACTGTTTCATTTGAAGATCCTAATGGGAATTCTTTAGGCGTAGATGATACTAGCTTTGGTAGCATTGGTGGTGCTAACGGTGGAGATGGTCTATTAGTCTTTTCCTATCCTGATTGTGGATTTACAGATGATGCTGTATACCGATCAGACATATATGAGGGTGAGAGTTCACCACATCCCCTAGTAGCAGCTGGATTTGTGTTTGGACCTAGATATACTGGGGTAGCAAGTGTGTTTATTGAAACTTCAGGGCAAAATGCTCTTTGGATGGATGAAATTTATCTTTATGTCATGACTAAAAGAGTTAGAACCTATGGTGCAGGAAATACACAAACTGATTACGAAAGAGGTGCCTTAATAGGACATTGGGGGCGTGATGGCGGTTTAGGATACTGTTTATCAACTGATTTCAATGATGGTAGTGGGGAATGGGCAGATTATGTTGATACAGGGTGCTATAAGAAATTTAGATTTGATGTTTCTACACCTGAAACTAATCAAGCCTACAGTTACAGATGAATAAAGTAATCCAACAATATATCGCAATAAATGTATCTAAAGCCAGAAGCCTATTACTATTAAAAGTAATCCAACAGTATATTGCAATAAATGTATATAAAGCCAGAAGCCTATTACTATTAAAAGTATTCCAACAGTATATCGCAATAAAAGTATCTAAAGCCAGAAGCCTATTACTATTAAAAGTAATCCAATAGTATATCGCAATAAAAGTATCTAA
>CALHRJ010000267.1 GCA_938038395.1 uncultured Deinococcales bacterium
ACAGGTGCATCTTTACTAGCGTTTGCTGGTCAAATCGATGCAACTGAACTAGATGTCATGCAAGAAGCAATCACTGAAGGCTGCGAACAAATCGACTTAAATGAGTGGTAGTGTTCTTCTCGATACAAATATTGTCATCGCACTCTTTTCCCAAGATCAAAATGTTATCGAAAAACTAACAGAGACTGAAAAAGTCTTTGTGCCTAGTATCGTCCTGGGTGAACTCTATTATGGTGCTTATAACTCTGTTAAATCAGAACAAAACATCAAACAGCTTGATGCCTTTAGAGATGCCAATACCATTTTGCGCTGCGATGCTCTGACTGCTAAGCAATACGGAAACATCAAACACCAACTTAAAAAAATGGGTAAGCCTATCCCTGAAAATGATATTTGGATAGCAGCCTTAGCTATGCAGTACGAACTTGAGTTAGTAAGTAGAGATAAACACTTTTATTCCATAGAAGGCTTATTACTCCTACGTTGGTAGCCTTAATTGTTATGAAGTAATATTGACGCTCTCCCCTAGTTCAAGGCTACCTGAGGTAATTATCTAATTAACTAATTAATTAGATAGCTAAACAGTTAACTCCAGTAGCATGGGCTTAGCCCATTTCTATAAAACCCTGACTAGGTAGGCATATATTGAAAGTTAAAGATGAGAAAAGTATTTTACAAAAAATGATTTATGTTCTATACTAATCATTAATAATGCCCGCCAAGGCTATGTTCGCAAGAACACCTCAAACCGGCGGGTCACTTTTTTATTAATGAATTACAACAAACCTCCCCTCTCAATTCAAGACCAAGTAAGCTTGCTTAAAAATCGTGGCATGCTTTTTGATGATGATGCATTCGCTGAACACTGTCTGAATCACATTAACTACTATCGTCTACGCTCTTACTGGATTGTGTTTGAGAGTGACCCACAAACACATATCTTTGAAACCAACACAAATTTTAATGACGTACTAAATCTCTATCAGTTTGATAGACAGTTGCGACTTCTTGTGTTGGATGCAATTGAAAGAGTAGAAACCTCAGTTAGAACGCAGTGGGCCTATGAAATGGCACAAGCTGCAGGGGCTCATGCTTATTTAGATATAAGCCTGTTAAAACCAACTCGAGAAGATACCGTAGATAAAATAAAAGTCGAAGTTGATCGAGCTAGAGAAGTATTTATTGAGCATTACAATAGAAAATACTCTAACCCTGCGTACCCACCAATTTGGGCAGTATGTGAAGTGATGAGTTTTGGAACACTTTCAAAAAGTTATAGTAGTATTCAATCAATTTCTTTACGTAGTGATATTGCAAAAAAATATGCTTTAGATGAAAGAGTACTTGAATCTTTCCTGAGACATCTAAACTACATTCGTAACTTATGTGCACATCATGGTCGTTTATGGAATCGTCGTTCAACAACAGGGTTTCAATTTCCTAGAACCAAGCCCAGCAGTTTAGCGAGAGCTTTTAATTACTCAGAACCTAAAAAGCTTTACAACACATGTGTAATGCTTATTCATCTTTTGGAAATTATCAACCCAGGTTCTAGCTGGAAGCAAGAGTTTATAGATTTAAAGACAGAGCACAACATAGATGTAACTAAAATGGGTTTTCCAAATGGGTGGCAGTCTTTAGGGATTTGGCAGTAAATAGCATGGGCTTAGTATTTAAGCCTAGTTGTTTAATTATCTAGTTAATTAAACAACTAAATAATTAATTAACCCTATTTCGTTTTAAGCCACTTCACCAACAAGTCTTCCATAAGTTCAGACATATCTTGCTCAGACAGCTCGAGCCTAGCCTTGACCTGCCCCACAGTTGTCTTGCGAAGGTATACCCCTGTCAATTTAAAATCCTTATCCTTACTTTTTGGCAAAGCTTTATTTTTAGCACTAGCAGCTGGTTTTGACGCCTCTTTAATAACTTTAGGTTTAACAGCCTTAGCTTTACTAGCAGGCTTAACCCTGCCTCTACTCTCAACCCTGTTTTCAGTTTTAGTTTCGTGCGGTTTACTCTGCATGCCTAAAACACCAGCAAGACCTACATTTTTCTTTTTACTCATTATTCATTAGCTCCCATAAAACATTCGAATACTCAAGCGTGTAAGTTGGCATCACGCCAAACTCAGATTGATAAACCGCCTTGTGGCTAATCTTCGTATCAAGTAACGGATACTCCGCAAAAACCTCTAAAAACTCACGACTCAAAACACGTCGCCTGTCGTACTTGGTCAATAAAATTGATGTAATCGCAACATCTCGGCTTTCTTCAACCTCATGCAATATCTGCAAAGTCGGAGCCAAACGATTAACTTCTTGCCCTGTTGCACCAGTCGGTACAACTACCCGATCACTACAAAGCGCTGTTGAATAAAGCAAGTCACGACTATTTGGACTGTTATCAATCAAAACAATATGACCAGCCTGCTTGAGTGCCTTGGCTTGTTTGCTAAGCGCCTTATCTGCGGTTACAACATCAAACTCTAAACCGTTGCTTGCCCAATTAAGCGCACTTTGTTCGCTATCTGCATCAATCACCGTTACGGTGTTACCTTGCTTGTGTGCAGCAGCAGCCAAATACATAGCAGTAACAGTTTTGGCTGTACCGCCTTTAAGTCCTACGATGCCTATAATCATT
>CALHRJ010000268.1 GCA_938038395.1 uncultured Deinococcales bacterium
CCACGTTGTTGAATATCTGGGTCTTTGATACTGTTATTGGGAGTAACGGCTTCACATAGGGCTATTATCTCTGGAGCTTCAGATTGTGCGGAAACAAGCTGAGTCGTTAGTAATAGTGCTAGAGCAATTAAGTAGACAAAGTTTTTTACAAATCTGAGGTTCATACAATAGTTTACGTTCCAGACTTGAAGCTATTATTAGTAGAGGGGTCTCTAACAAAACTTTAAAGGGTATTACGATAGGAGTTTAGTTCAGGACGATTCTATGAAAGGATTATTCTACGGGTGCGTCCCAGTCAAGGTTGAAAAGTGTTTCAACACGAATAGAAGTTTTTTGCTTTTTAAAAGACTTCCAAGGTGCGTCCCTGTGAACTAGCATAAGCCAATGATTAGCTTAGATATTTATTCAACCTTTGACGGGACGCACCCATCTTCCCCATTACATTTGCATTACATCAGCCTTGTGCTTTAGGCTATAAATTATGAACGTGCACTGTCCAGCCTCATACTTTGGACAGTTTATTTTACTGACAATTAGGACAACTTATGAACTATGACTACGATGTAATTGTAATTGGAACAGGTCCGGGTGGCGAAGGTGCTGCCATGCAGGCCGTCAAAAGTGATAAAAAAGTAGCAGTTGTGGAGCGCTACATTAGTTTAGGTGGCGGCTGTACACATTGGGGAACGATTCCTAGCAAGGCGTTGCGCTTTGGTATCCATCAACTGATGTCTGCTGCTAAGAACCCACTTTTTAGCGACTTTAATATTGATTATTCATTCCCTGATTTGCGTGAACGTGCCAATGAGGTCATTAGTAAGCAAGTCAGTATGCGCAAAGGTTTTTACTTTCGTAATGATGTTGATGTTATCGGAGGTCATGCACGCTTTAAGGATGAACATACTTTAGAAATTGAAGATGGTCCAGAAATCACTGGCGCTAATTTTGTGATTGCTACAGGCTCGAGCCCTTACCATCCCCCCGTCGTAGACTTTTCTCATCCACGCATCCACGATAGTGACAGCATTTTAAAACTGGACTACACCCCACAATCCATGACCATCTATGGTGCAGGTGTTATTGGTTGTGAATATGCCTCTATGTTTAGAAACCTAGGCATAAAAATCAATTTGATCAATACACGAGATAAACTTCTTAGCTTTCTTGATGATGAAATTATCGACGCTCTCTCCTACCAGCTTCGTGACCAAGGCTGTTTAATTCGCCACAATGAAGAGTTCGACAGTATTTCTGGTACTGATGATAGTGTAGTTCTAAAACTTAAAAGTGGTAAGCAAGTCAAATCAGATGTACTGCTTTGGGCAAACGGTCGCTCAGGTAATACAAAAGATTTAGGTCTTGAAAATATCAATCTAAAAGCAAATTCTAGAGGGCAACTTGAAGTTGATAAAAACTTCCACACCACCCAAAAACATGTCTATGCTGTAGGCGATGTTATTGGCTTTCCAGCACTTGCCAGTGCTGCGTATACACAAGGTCGCTCTGCAGTACAACACTTACTGGGTATGACTAAAAATGCCAATAGACCAGATGATATTCCAACTGGAATTTATACCAGTCCTGAAATTAGCTCGATTGGTAAAACTGAACGTGAACTTACTGAGTCGAAAGTTCCTTACGAAGTGGGTCATGCGGACTTTAAGAGCTTAGCTCGAGCCCAGATTATGGGACAAACTACAGGTCAGCTCAAGATTCTTTTCCACCGAGAAACTATGGAAATCCTTGGCATTCATTGCTTTGGAGCAAACGCCTCTGAAATCATCCACATCGGTCAAGCCATAATGGCGCAAAAAGGCAAAGCTAATACACTGATGTACTTCATCAATACTACGTTTAACTACCCAACTATGGCAGAAGCCTATAGGGTCGCTGCGCTAAACGGCTACAACCGACTTTTCTAAGATATCCGCTTTGGTCTATTTCATCTATTTCTATAGTAAAGCTAAATGCTAAGCTGAAGTTTAGAAAGCAGGCTTGGACCAATGCTAAGTTATCAAATATTTACTAGAACTGTATCATCATTACCTTTTTTGTGTGTTAAAAGACAAAAAAACTTGGAGCTTAGCTAATGGGTCGTGTAGCGATTGTTGGTAAACCTAATGTCGGCAAATCAAGCCTCTTTAATCGCATGATTGGTAAGAAAGATGCCATCGTTGCAGATAAACCTGGTGTTACCAGAGATGTCAAAGAAGGCTGGGTCACAGTAGACGAAGATAACGGCACTGGCTTTCACTTACTTGACACAGGCGGTCTTTGGTCTGGTGATCGATGGGATGCACTCATCAAAAGGCGTGTTGAATTTTCAATGCGTGATACAGACCTAGTACTGTTTTGTGTAGATGGTCGAGAGCCTATGACTGCAGCAGATTTTGCAATTGCGGATTGGCTACGTTCTTTAAAAAAAGAAGTTGTGCTCTTAGCTACCAAAATAGACCACTACAAACACGAAGAAGCACCTGACATATACGAACTCTATGGTTTAGGGTTCGGAGAAATTCACTTTACTTCTTCTGAACAAGGTCGTGGTTTTGATGACCTCCAAGAACACATTCTAAAACTCTTGCCTGCCGAAGAAGAAGACCTAGATGGCGAAGGTATGCGTGTCGCAATTATTGGTAGACCTAATGCTGGTAAATCTAGCCTATTGAATGCACTCGTGGGTGACGAACGCACAATTGTTGCGGATGTTGCAGGTACAACCAGAGATAGCATCGATGTAAAGTTTGACTTTGGCGGTCGCCCTTTTACACTTATCGATACAGCGGGCATACGCCGTAAACCAACTGAAGATGTAGAGTTCTATTCAAAGCTCCGTGCAGAGTTAAGCATTAACAGAAGTGATGTCAACATCTTAGTCGTTGATCCTTTTGAACTTGGTGACCATGAATTTAGAATTGCTAACTTAGCCCTGGAGGCTGGCAAACCAATTGTCGTTGCTGTCAACAAATGGGATTTAGTCCCAGATGAAAAACTCAAAGAAATGGAAACTGACCTCAGGCAAGTTTTATCGCACATCAACTTTGTACCTTGGGTATACATCTCAGCACTCAACAGCTACGGATTACATGAACTACTTGCAGATGTTGTTCGGGTTTATGACATGAGCCGTAAGCGCATCAGCACTGGCGAGCTTAATGGCTGGATGACAGTTTGGACGCAACGTCAAGCACCACCAAACTTTAAGGGTAGACCACTTAAGATTCTTTATGCTACACAGGCAGACATTGCGCCACCTACTTTTGTCATTTCAGTGAATACGTCTGATTTTGTGATCCGTGCTTACGAGTCTTATTTGCGAAATCGAATTCGTGAGGATTTAGGCTTTGCAGAAGTTCCTATGCATTTGATATTTAAGTCCCGTTCTGGGGATAAGAAAGTTAGACTAAACTAAGTTAAGTTAAAAAGTATTTTCAGACGCTATTTTCCATCGAGCTAATAGCGTTTTTTATTTTAGTCTCCCCCGATTACAATCATCATAGGGTGCGTCCCAGTAAAGGTTGAAAATAGTTTTACCACAAATAGAAGTTTTTTTGCTTTATAAAAAACTTCTAAGGTGCGTCGCTTTGAACTAGAATAATCTAATGATTAGCTCAGATATTTGTTCAACCTTTGGCGGGACGCACCCATCATAACGAAGAAATATCCACCTAATCAAACAAGCTTAAAATCAGCAACAATTGATTTATGCCATACGGTAGCGTATTGACTTTCAAGATGATTTACTCTAAAGTAAACATACGTCACCGTATGGTGACTTATCTAGAACATAATTGGATTGAGTTCATGAGCTTAACAAGACAAGATTGGTTAGAAGCAGCTAGACACTTGATGACTGAAAAAGGAGTCGGTGGTGTCAAAGTTGAGGTGTTAGCCAGAATTCTTAAAGTTAGCAAAGGTAGTTTCTATTGGCACTTTAAAGATAGAAAAGAACTACTCTCAGAACTTTTAAGCTATTGGGCATCTATCACAGATGAACTTATCAATCATGCGAAAAAGGCTAAGACGCCTGAGGCTCAGCTTAGTACACTTTTTGCTGCTATTGAAGCTTCTGGGGTATCTGGTGAAGAAGTAATTCAAGTTTGGGCACAGCAGGATTCTGAAGTGGCAAAGGTTGTGCATGAAGTTGAGAAGAAACGGATGGAGTATTTGACAGAGATATTTGTTGAAGGGGGATTTGGGAAGGCTCGAGCCAAAGAACGTGCAGAAATAACCTATCTCACCTACCTAGGCTACGCATTCAAAAATGCAAATGATTCAGCATTTAGCTTGAAGTTCAGTACTCTTGGCAAAGAAATCGTCAATCTTATGTTTGAAAGGACTAAAAAATGAAGCAACCTATTCATATTAAACGCAGTGCATATTTCCTAATCGCAACAGGTATCTTACATACTGTAGTTGGACTTATAGTAGGTTTTGAAGTTCTCAGTAGTATGGTGCAAGAAGGACTTTTCAATACTACACAACTGAAATTTGACCGTGAGGCAATCTATTGGTTTCTATTTAGTGGCTTCGCCATAATCCTTGGGGGACTCTTAATTCACGAACTAAACCATATTCCAAAAAGCTTTTCTTGGAGCTTATTGCTCCTAAGTCTACTTGGTGTTTTTATTATGCCAGTGACAGGATTGTGGCTCGTGATACCTCAAGCTATTTACATGATTTGGCAGCAAAACAAAGCTACAAATACCTTACCTAAATATCAAACTACCTAATCCAAAACTCAACTTCTGAATCTCTACAATAATTTTGCTATAATCAAACATGGCGTTTACAGGCTTTCCTAAAAAGACATTAATTTTCTTTGAAGACTTAAAAGAAAACAACACTAAAGAGTGGTTCACTGACCATAAAGATGACTACATCAGCTATGTACAGGAACCTGCGCTAGCCTTTGTTGAAGACATGGGCGAGCGCTTACAAACACTAGCGCCAGTA
>CALHRJ010000269.1 GCA_938038395.1 uncultured Deinococcales bacterium
ACTAAAAGATTTTAAAGTACTAACCTTTGACTGCTACGGAACACTCATAGACTGGGAAACTGGAATTTTGGCTGGTCTAGAACCACTGACAGATAAGCTTGCAAAGCAATTAACAAATGACAGTATTCTCGAAGCTCACGCCTTATACGAATCAACACAGCAACTACAAACACCAACTATGCTCTACTCAGACATACTAACCATTGTCTACAAACGCTTAGCAGAAGCTTGGCAGATACCAGTATCTTGGGATGAGTGTGCAACCTACGGTCAAAGTGTAAAAAACTGGCCAGCTTTCCCTGACTCAGCCGATGCACTTGCTTACTTAAAAGAACACTATAAAATTGTGATTTTATCCAACGTTGACCAAGCAAGTTTTGCTGCCAGCAACGCCAAACTGAAAGTGGATTTTGATGCAATCTATACCGCACAAGATGTTGGTAGCTATAAACCTGCGGATACAAATTTTGATTACATGCTTAAGAATCTAGAGTATTTGGGACATGCTAAAAAAGATATTTTACATACTGCGGAAAGTATGTTTCATGACCATCAACCTGCGAACCGTTATGGCTTAGCGAATTGCTGGATTTATAGACGACATGAAAAAGAAGGCTTTGGTGCGACTATGAATCCTGGAGATATGCCTAGTTATGATTTCCAATTTACGAGTATGGCTGAAATGGCTGAAGTACACCAAAAAGAATCGTAAGACAGGAAAACCTATCTTACGAATACTAGTGAACTTTGCTCTAGTTCATAGAAAGTGCTTGTTACGGATTATTAATTATTCTCCCAAGTTGTTATCTTCAAGCCTTCGTTAACAGCAAATTTTTCAAGATGTCTTGTCATGAAATGCTTGAGTCTTGGTAATGCCTCTTCTGTCTCGGAATAAACGTTTATAACTAGGTTGCTGTCATCTGCTGTCATCGAGCAACGGCCAAATCCAAAGTCAACCTCGCCAGCGACTTTAGTCCATTCAGTTTTTACTTTACTACTAAAGTGTCCACACAGTGCTTGAAGATATCGAGATGCTTTAGCAGTTTCAACATTTGTTTGTGCTTGAAATTTCAATTCAGTTGCATTCATTGTATAAGCTCCAATAAAATTTTTTTTGGCAATGTCATAAAGCTTATCCTTTAAGCTAAGAACAGAGGATAAGTCATGTTTAATGCGCTATTTTTTTTAACTATCTGTGCAAAAATGAGCTTAGTGTTTCCAAACTCAGCACATTCAAAAATAGGCTCTAAAAGTTTAATCCCGAGTGCCACGCTCGGGATTAAATAATATTGGCACATTTAATCCCGAGTGTCAAGGTCGGGATTAAACTTTGTGTTGAAGTATCGATAAATTTCTTGGCTTTTATGCAAAATATAAGAGCGTAGTGTCATAGCTACATGTCAAAGTATTGCGAAAAGAATCCTTAGTGTAACCACACTTAAAAGCGTTGAAAATGAAACTAAAGTCACAACAAATTTCGGCTCAACATCATACTTGAGAAAATAATCGAAGTCAGAACAGCTAAAAGTATTGTTAGCCTGTCTGCCATATGCAGTACAGGCATGTAGCTCGAGCCCTACAAACAAGCTAAGCTGATTCATAATTATGAACCTATATACAACTATTTTTTAGGTCAGCTAAGTAAGTCAGGTTTGTCCGTAATAAGTGTTTGACAACCTATATCTAATAAAGCTCGAGCTCTTTTTGGGTCATTAACAATAGCAACAGCAAACTCAACACCAGACTGAGCAAAACGCTCAAAGTCTTTAAGAGGATAGTCATCGTCAAGCAAATGAATTATCTGTGCATTTGCTTGTTTTAAAGCCTCATGAGGATGCTCAGGAATTGTTTTAAAGGCAATTGCTCTTGGGATATGAGGGAGGCTTTTTGCTGCGATATCTATCGAAACAGGAGAGAAGCTAGTAATAAAAACATCTGATAATTTTTCTTTAGGCCAAATAGCTTCAAAACGTTCAACAGTCAGTTCTGCTAGTTCTTTATCGTTACCAAAGCTGGGTTTTATTTCTAACTGCAAACTCAAGTTAAGCTCGAGCACAAGGTCTACAAGCTCATCCAAAGTAGGTATGGGTTCATCTTTAAAATCAGCTGAAAACCAGCTACCTGCATCTAAATTTTTGAGTTCAGTTAGGGTACGACCAAAGACTGCACCTTGACCATTGGTAGTTCGGTCTACTGTATCGTCATGCATGATAACAAGCTGACGGTCTTTAGTTAGTGCAACATCAATCTCAACCCATGTTGCCTTCATCTCTTTTGCTTTTCTTATCGCAGCAAGGGTGTTTTCAGGTGCATAAAAAGAAGCGCCTCGGTGAGCAATAATATTACTTTTGACAATTCTTGGCACAGTGTTTTTCAAAATAATATCTACTTTCAAACCGAATGGTTACACTAGCTTTTAGGAATTATGAAATAAATTGTATTTGGTGTTTTAATAAGATGGGCTTAGCTCATCCTACAGTTGTTAAAGTATTGCTAGGAGAATAGTTAGTGTAACCACACTTAAAAGTGTCGAAAATAAAACTGCAGTTGTTACAAAATTTGGTTCAACATCATATTCAAGCGCAATAATCGAAGTCAAAACAGCTACTGGCATACTCGCTTGTATAATTCCAGTATTCAACGTAAGTACTGAAAGTGGAAATAGTCTTCCAATAAAAATTGCAAGTGCACCACCGATAACAAGCCTAACTAAAGAAGCTAATACAACATCTGTACTAATAGTTATTTTAGGAATATTGCGGAGTTGCACACCAAGGGTAAAGAGCATTGTTGGAACCATTGCGTTACCTAACATGGTTGTTAGCCTGTCAGCCATGAGTGGCACAGGTACATTGCCCCAATTCACTAATAGAGCTGGCACAAGTGCGACAAGTGCAGGTGTCTTAAGCACTTCTAACAAAGCAGTGAGGTTATTACCTTTATAGAGATTTGCCACACCCACATTAAAAACGAAACCGAGGGTCATCATAATTATGAAATACATCGTGGCATCTGCTAAGGCTATTTCACCAAGTTTGAAACTAATAATTGGCAAGCCAAAGTTACCAACATTTGGAAAGGTAGCAATCAGTATGTAAGCTGCTGTGACCATCGCACTACGTCTAAGCACTTTTGCAACGCCATAGGCAACCCCTGCAAGTAAAGCAGTTACGATAACCATAAAAATTATCATTTGCCCGAGAATTGCCACATCGACTTTGGCAGTACTCATGATGCTGAAAACAAAAGCAGGTATGAAAACATAGTAGGCAGTACGGCTTAGTGTGCGAGCATCCAACTGCAAAGGCTTACCTACAAAATAGCCAATTAGCACAACTACAAAAACAGGTGTGATGACGTTAAAAAATATCGGTAGTAGTTCGCTAATCATTGGCTTTCTCCAATTTTAAAAGAGTTTTTAGAGGCTTGCTTCTCCAGCTACATAGACTTCTTTTACGCAATCTTCTCTGGCTAAGGTAAAGAGGCTACTTAGAGCAGCTTCTTCATTTGGACTGTGTTTCAAAGCTTGACTTAAGGTACTCGTTTCAGGTGCTTCTACAAGGACTAAGTCTGCGCGTTTGCCAACTGTTAAATCACCGAGTTGTTCATCTAGACCGAGTGCTTCTGCGCCACCTTTTGTAGCCAAATAAAGTAATTCACTACTATTCAAGCGGTACCCGTCTTGATTTAACATTTGCATTTGGTAAGCCATCAAACCTTCTTTGAAAAGGCTAAAGCCTGTACCGCCACCAACATCTGTTCCTAAACCTAGACGGACTTTGTGGTCAAGGTGTCTACGCATATCAAATAAACCACTGCCTATAAACATGTTACTACTTGGGCAGTGAGCTATAGCTGCTTCAGCCCTAGCAAGTCTGTTCAAAGCATTATCTGACACATGTACATTGTGTGCTAAAACAGAACGTTTACCAATTAGATTATAGCGTTCGTAAGTTCCTAAGTAGTCTTCTGCCCAAGGGAAGAGTTCTTTTACAAAAGCAATTTCGCTGGGGTTTTCGTTGATGTGGGTATGGAAATATACATCAGGATATTCCTGCATGAGCGTGCCGCAGACTTCTAGGAGGGCGTCTGAACAGGTGACTGAAAAACGTGGCATAACTGCATAACGCAGATTGTCTTTACCATCTTTCCTATGCCATTTTTCTATTAGAGATTTATTCTCTGAATATGCTTTTTCAGGAGTTGTCTTTAAACTATCTGGAATATTTTGGTCAGAGGTTACAAGCCCACTGATTATGTTTAAACCTAAGCTTTGCGCTTCTTCAAATAGTATGTTTTGTGCTTCTAAAAAGTGTGCACCAAAAACCATAGCCGTTGTGGTGCCGTTGCACAGCATGGTCCGTAGGAATGTTTTAGCTGTTTGTTTTGCGTAGGTGGCATCAGAAAGACGAGATTCTTCGGGGAAAGTTCGCAGCTCGAGCCAGTCCAACAACTCCATGCCCATCGAGCCAAGCACGGCAATCTGCGGATAATGCACATGACAATCTACAAAGCCCGGCATTATAAATGCCTTCGGATGATGCTCTACAACAGCATCAGGAAATTGCTTTCTAACAACTTCATACTCACCCGAAGCTTGGATTAAACCTTTTTCAATGACAACTGCGCCATCAACATGGCTAACTAAAGCAGAGTTGCCCTCGGTTTCAAAAGGGTTATCTGGTGTGTGCAAAATATGTGCACGAAGTAACTTTTGCATGTGCCTTTAGTTTACCTTTTCTATACTCATCTACCAAGACACAATAAGGCTAGCTATATACAGGCAACATTACTTAAGGTGAGTCATTTCTTTAAGGTTCATTATTAAATCTTACTGAATTTTATCTACGTTTAATGAACGGACCCCTAATGAACGAACCCGTAATGAACGAACCCCACATCAAGCCGACGGGGTATTAACAAAGAAATCTTGTCTGGCAAGCCACACATCGATTCTTTTTGTTTCGAGGCAAGCCCCTAGATAGCTGGGAATTCATCATCTCTACCCTGTTCATTATTAAAAATCATTTAGATGACAAAAATCGTTAGGGTAATACTTCGCTAACGCAGATAAGCTATACCTTAACCATGAGATTAGTAGAGAGATTTATAACGATTGGCGTACTCGTACTGCTTTTTGCAGCGTGTACTGAGTTACCTGAAACCATTACGCCTGAACCAGTAAATGAGGTTCCTCCTCAAATAGTTCAACCCCAAAAGTCGAATGCACTGAGTTGTCAGGAAACTTTTGATTACTTTGTTGAGGTTGCCCACAAGATTGAGGGACTTGCTGGTGACAGACCCATTAGAAAATGGGGCGCACGTGATGGTTTAGGTAAAGAGGTTTTCGTTTATGTGTCTAAGCTGGAAAGTAGCTTTGAGCGAGAGGTATTTAAAGAGCTCGAGCACATTGTAGCTGAAATTAACAACCTTACTGATGAAGTGAACCTAAAAATCATTGAAGGTGATCCACAATCTAGCTTCGAGTTAAACAGCTTACGAGTTTATTTAGGAAACATTGACGGTTATAAGAAACACATAGAACCAGCTGCCACGGTAGATGGCATAGTATCTGATGGTTTTTTTGTTTATCACTCAGTTGGTAATACCTCTGAAATTGTTCGTGGATCAGTCTGGGTAGATACGGTAGGCGTATCAGATAAAGAACGCATACACCATGTACTTCGTGAAGAAGTTACTCAAGTTCTAGGCTTAACAAACGACAGTAATCGCTTTGAAGATAGCATCTTCTTTCAAGGTGATTCACAAACATCCAGTTACAGTAAAGCTGACAGAGATTTGCTAAGAATCTTGCATCACCCAGATATAAAAGTAAACATGAGCAAGGCACAGACATTATCAGTGTTAGCGAATATCGATACACGATCTTTTGAATGTTCTAGTAATTAAATTAAAAATCCCGTATTACCCTTAATCTACTAATCAGAACATCTTCAAAACGGACAATGCTAATTACTCTCTAACCTAAATAAACTGATATTTTCCTAATAGCTTAAACCTCAGATGTTCGGTATTCAGAATCTATAAAGTACAAAGTAAATTGGAGAATGTTAAAGAACTTATGTTAGGCAGTAAGAAAGAAAAAAGTATCCAAGATAGATTGAACTTTAGGGGTATTGAAGCTATCGGTTTACTAAAGTGGTTTAAACCAAATCAATGCGTTTGGATGTTTATTTAGTTCCGATAGTCTTACACGGTACTAAGTGGATTTTTGTATAGTTGACCTTCTATCTGAAAGCTAATAATATGACGTATATTGTGTAACTTACACAATATACGTTTTTTCGTTAATCTAGAAAAGTTTGGTCAGTGTATGAATGTGAGTAGTGTATGAATCAGTCTTCTAAAGAACAGTCTCTTAAAAAAGTATTACTTCTTTGCGGTGGTCGCTCAGGTGAGCACGATGTCAGTCTTGCTTCAGCACGCTCGGTTGTGAGCGCAGCGGAAGCCAGTGGGACTTTTCAAGTCCAAGCTATTGTCATTAGTAAAGAAGGTAAGCTTTTATCTTTAGATGCTTCTAAACATGTACTGACAGAGGCAACTGCTATTCCAGACAGCAGTGAGCTCGAGCACCTAAGCAGTTTAGCAAACTACGACTTTGATATTATTTTCCCCCTTCTACATGGACCTTATGGCGAAGATGGCACGATTCAAGGATTACTGGAACTTTTAGATATTCCTTATGTTGGTTCAGGTGTACTTGGCAGTGCCGTAGGCATGGACAAAATCATGATGAAAGCTGTCTATGCTGCTTACGGTCTACCACAGGTAGATTACAAAGCTGTACTTCGTTCTGATTGGCAAGCAGCTCCTGAAGCTGTTTTAAATGACTTAGAAACAATTCCATTTCCTTTATTTGTTAAACCTGCAAATCTTGGATCATCGGTAGGTATAGGCAAAGCACGTACACGTGATGAACTGCACGTAGCCCTCGATGAAGCAGCTAAGTTTGACAGACGTATTATTGTTGAAGCAGGCATTCGGGCTCGAGAGTTAGAGGTTGCAGTACTTGGCAACGATAATCCACAAGCTAGTGTTGTTGGTGAAATAGCCTTTGAAAGTGACTTCTACGATTACGAAACAAAATACACTGATGGCAAAGCTGACCTATTTATTCCTGCACATATTTCTGACGATATAACACAACAGTGTAGGAATCTAGCAATTGAAGCATTTAAAGCTGTAGATGCTGCTGGTATAGCTCGAGTAGATTTCTTTTTAGAAGAAGAAACTAACAAACTATATTTAAATGAAATCAACACCATGCCAGGATTTACTGCGACGAGTATGTATCCAAAACTATGGGAAGCATCAGGCATTCCCTACCCCGAATTGATTCAACGGTTGATAAATTTAGGATTAGATAAGGCGTAATTTACAGTATTGATTCTTGCTGTTTTTCTCGACATTATCAGAGCTACTCAAAAACGGAATATCTGTAGTTTTTACTTTGTTCATAAAAACAAGCTTCAAGATATTCATCATTCTGTAAAAGCTCATGATGAATATCTATCTCCAACATAGTCTGAGCCCTAACTAAATTCTTTCTGAACATTTTTCTCAATATAGAACTTAGTATTTATCGATTTCTATAGTATTTTCCTAAAGGGGCTTTCTCTGTAAAATCCAGATTGCTACTTAGAAGGAATCTATGCTAAATGATTTTGAGCTTAAAAAACTATGAATATTCTCTGCTATTTACAAGCTTTTTAGCTACCTTGCTAAAGATTTTTGTGCTTTTTGTCTGTCTACA
Source organism: uncultured Deinococcales bacterium (assembly GCA_938038395.1). GTDB lineage: Bacteria > Deinococcota > Deinococci > Deinococcales > Trueperaceae > CALGZD01. The sequence goes on from CALHRJ010000269.1 coordinate 7,775, forward strand.
CTAGGTACCAGAGGTGGCAGAACGCAAATGAATGAAAATCCAATTCCAATGCCTGCAATGGAATCAATTACAAAATCTGTTAAATTAGCAACAGCGCAGAGTTATATATCAGCTGATGTTCGAGAAAACGGACGTGAAATTCGCAGGCTAATTGAACTAGCTAAACAAGAAGGCGCCGATATTGTTCACTTTCCTGAAGGGGCTATATCAGGTTATGTCCGACGTCAAATCCTAGATTGGAATGATGTTGATTGGGCTGGGTTAAGAGAAGAATTAATCGAAACGGCTACGCTTGCAGGCGAGCTAGGTATATGGGTTGTTCTAGGGAGCAATCATCAACTAAATACCCCAAACCGCCCTCACAATAGCGTCTACGTTATTTCAGATGAAGGACAACTCCTTAACCGCTATGACAAACAACGATGCACTGAGGGAGAGATCACGGACTGGTATGCACCAGGTACACCAAATACGACTATCTTTGAAGTCAATGGGGTACGTTTTGGAATAGCTTTGTGCGTAGAAATCCAATTCCCTGAAGTCTTTGTAGAATATGCTAAGCACGATGTGCACTGTATATTGTATTCGTCTTACGCTGAGCTTGCAGAAGTTCCTATGCTAGCAACCCAAGCACAAGCTCAAGCAATTTCCAATAACGTCTGGCTAAGTTTTTCGTTACCTGCACAAGTAGGCGCGAAGCTCCCTAGTCATATGATTGCACCATCTGGTGAAATACTTGGTAATTGTGAACCAAAGAAGTCTGGCATCATTACCACTTGGATTGATCTTGAAGCACCAGAGTGGGATTTCCCTATGAATAAGATTCGTCCGTGGCGTGCTTATGTCAGGCAGGAAGAAATGTACCAACAATTTCAAGTGCAAGACGAACGAAGTAATAATAGAAGGCAATTTTAACTAAAGAATACTAATGGTAATAAAAAGGGATGTGGTGAAAGTAAACGCCACATCCCTTTTTTAGATTATGTTTTTCTATTGTCTAGGCTTAGGAATAGCGGGATAGCGAAGCAGCGTAAGCAAGTGCTGTTGCAGCACCTAGAGGCACCAGTGCAATAACAATTCGAGTGATAGTTTCAGGGATAAGCTTCATATCTTTACTTAAAGGTATAAGCAATGTGGCAGGAGCAACGATTAATAAAAGTAGACCACTATACCAAGGTAATGATGCAAAGAAGTAGCCACCTAACCAAACCATAGATCCAACCATTACAGCCACTACGGGGCTAACAACTGTGGTCATTCTATGTACAGGATTAAACCAACACAGCACCATAACAGCGCCAAGGGCTGCCGTAAATACACCTAAAAGTTGTGCAATAATTCCACTTGCAGATAGAACTATAGCAATCGCACTAAAGGTTGTAAGCAGTACCAGTACGGTTGGTAGAATTGCATGTTTTCTGTTTATTATACCTTCTGCTGCTAAGCGTTCTTGACGTTTTAACAGTAAATCTAAGATAAGCCAAAAAGCAAAGATAACAAGGATAGGTACTAAAAAGTTTATAAAGGCTTCGTTGGTACTCCAACGCACGCGTTCACTTGGGTGTGTTAAACGGTTAAGGAATAAACGCCATAAAAATAGACAAAATAACCCTAAACGTACAATCCATTTTAGCCAGCTTAGCTTAGTTTTATTTGCCCAAATCAACTCAACCAATGCCAGTAAAAACGTAGCAACGGCTACATGTGGAAGCCATTGTGTAAAGCTAACAGGTGGATAAGTGTAGGTCTGAACCCCTAAATATCCAGCAATAAAACCAGCAGCTAGCGCAATCGCTGCCGCTGTTGATTTTAACACAGTTGATTTTAGCAAAGGTCTTAAAAGCAGAAAAATAATGCCACTAACAACCGCAGGTAATAAAACACCTTTTAATCCAACAGTTACTATATCCATGTGTCCAATTCTCCTTAATATCTTTTTCTTGTACTGAGTTCGATAATATTCTTATACCCTATCCGAAAATATCTTTAATAGATAATACCGTGTCCGAAAATATATGTAGTAAACAACTGAGTTATGACTATTATTTTCTCAACCACATTCTGTAAGCCACGTATACAATTCTGTAAAATAACATCAGACTAAACTACGAATATAAACGGAATAGGTATTGTGTCTGTCTAATATAGAACTATAAAAAATAATTTAAAGAAATAAAAAGCGAGGGTGTGTTACCCTCGCTAAAATAGTTTTTAGAAACAGAAATTTACTGCTCAATACCTTCAAAGCTTAGCATGATTGTAACTGTTTCGCCTGCTGCTTGAAGTAGGTTATCCATACCGTATTCGGTACGATCAATGTCAAAAGTTGTGTGGTAACCAAGTACCATTTTACCATCTCTAGTTTTGCCTTCGCCTGTTTTGACAACATCTACAGTAACTTCATTTGTAACACCATGAATGCTTAAATCACCAGTAACAACAAAGCTACCTTCTTCTTCACCAGCAGCAATACTTGTACTACTAAAGTCAATTGTTGGAAATTGTGCTGAGTCAAAGAAATCTGGGCTCACAAGATGACCATTGCGTTGTTCACTGTTTGTATCAACACTGTCAACAATTATTTCAAATGTGAAGCTGCTGTTGCTAACTTCGTCTGCATCGTAGTTTAGTACACCAGAAATCTCATCAAATGAGCCATAGGTATAGCCGATGCCACCATGTAAAATCTTGAACACTGAAAAAGTGTGCGCAGGATCACTATTGAATGTTTGTGCGTGACCTAATGTTCCAAAAAGTAGTGCTGTGAGTAGTACTAAAATTGCTTTTTTCATTTTTATATCCTTGTACTTTGCAACTTAAATTTAAGTTGAAAAACTTTTGCAAAGCATCGACTTTATTAACTATGCAGCAAAACTATTTTCGGTAGTGTCAACTATTAGACATATCAAAATGCATTTTCAAACTAAGGCAATTTTTTGACTAAACTGTCTAAATATTAAATGAGTTAACCTAGCGAGAGCTAGTCGTGCTTACCCGCTAAAAATACCAACTCAATTCACAAATGAATGTATATTAACTTACAATAAGTTAGTAACTTACATTAGATAAATTGTGTAAGTGTATGTTGTACACTATTGTAAGGAAGCGGATATTTATGAATAAATCTGAAGATTTGAATTCTCCTAGTACTGAAAATGTATATCTTTGTCCAAAGTTTCACTATGCTGTAGAACTTATTGGTAAACGCTGGACTGGGGCTATTATCAATGTACTCTTACAAAGTGAATCTTCATACCCTGAGCAAGAAGGTACCCGTTTTCATGACATACGCTCAGCTATTCCAGAACTGAGTGATCGTATGCTCTCTGAGCGCCTCAAAGAATTAGAGGTTGCGGAGTTAGTTACACGTGAAGTTTATCCTGAAACACCTGTTCGTGTAGAATATCGCTTAACAAAAAAAGGGAAATCATTAAAACCAATGATGACTACAATTTCGGACTGGGCGCAGGAGTGGGTTGAGTAGCTCGAGCCCCCTGCTATACTCTTGTTAACTTTTTGTGATGAACTTATCCAATCGCTTGTTCTAAACTAACAAGCATGAATTTTCAAAAACACTCTAACTTATCTAAATATTCGATATTAGTTTTAGTTCTAAGCTCGGTACTATTTTTAGTTGCTTGTGGTAGTACACCCACTACAACTATTGACGATGTCAAAGACAGCGAAGCAGTGGTGATTCGTGAAGGTATCTTTGAAGATGCAGATGCGAGTCATAAAGGTTCAGGAAACCTAAGTATTTTACAAAAAGAAGATAAACTTACAGTAAGGTTTGAAAACTTCCTTAGTACAAATGGACCAGATTTAAAAGTTATCCTTGTTGAAAAAATCGAAGGTACAAACAGTAGCTCTATCGGTAATAAGGAAGAGCTAGGACCACTTAAAAGTACCAATGGCAATCAAAACTATGACGTTCCAGAAGGTGTTGACTTATCCAAATTTACTGGTGTCATGATTTACTGTAAACAATTTGGTGTTGTGTTTTCTCGTGCGGCTTTTAAGTAAACAAGGGTATTTTAGATGAATTTCTGTACTTTAAAATTCATCACAAAAAGAGAGACCCACAAACTCTGTGGGTCTCTCAAATAATTAACTTTAGCTAAATCTATTTCTTCTTCTGTTCCTTAGCCCAACTATCCCTCAAACCAATCGTACGGTTAAAGACCAGTTTCTCAGCTGTACTATCTTTATCTTTTATAAAGTAACCCTTACGTAAAAACTGATAGTTCGTATCATCTGCAAAATCTGCAACACTAGGTTCAACCTTTATAGACTCAAGAATTTCTAAAGCATCATGGTTAAAGTTCGCCATAAAGTCTTCGCCTTCTTCAACTTCAAAAGGATTGGCCTTAGTCCACAAACGGTCATACAAACGTGCTTCAACATCTAGCGCATGTTTGGCACTAACCCAGTGGAGTGTGCCTTTAACCTTACGACCATCTTCAGTATTGCCACCATAAGACTCAGGGTCATAGCTACAATGTAGTTCTACTATATTACCTTCGGTATCTTTGATGACTTCATCACAGGTGACGTAGTAAGCGTGCATCAAACGAACTTCACGACCTGGTGCTAAACGGAAGAATTTCTTAGGTGCATCTTCCATAAAATCATCACGCTCAATATACACTTCTCTACTAAAAGGCACTTTGCGAGTACCTTTAGATTCATCTTCGTGGTTGTTAATTGCATCTACCCATTCTTCTTTATCTTCTGGATAGTTCGTAATAACAATTTTTAGTGGGTCAAGCACAGCCATAACACGTTGCGATATTGCATTGAGGTCTTGACG
>CALHRJ010000270.1 GCA_938038395.1 uncultured Deinococcales bacterium
AGTGCCGTACACCCAGAACGTTACGCTGTTGTAGAGCATATGGCAAAAGATTTAAAGACTTCTGTAGCGCAGCTAATAGATGATGATGCACTACGTCAAAAAATTGATTTAAAGACATACGTACAAGATGATATAGGTTTACCAACGCTTAAAGATATCCTGTCAGAACTTGACAAACCCGGACGTGACCCTCGTGAAAGTTTTGAAGCCTTTAGCTTCAGAGATGACATCAATGAAATGACTGATTTACGAGAAGGTATGACCTTGATGGGCATTGTTACTAATATTACTGATTTTGGTGCTTTTGTGGATGTGGGTGTGCATCAGGATGGTTTGGTGCATATTAGCCAGTTGGCGAATAAGTTTATTAAGCACCCTAGTGATGTAGTGAGTTTGCACCAAAAGGTTGAAGTTACGGTTGTTTCTGTCGAAATTGATAGGAAGCGGATAGCACTATCGATGATTGCTTAAACTGAATAGCAGAACATTTACTTAAAAGCGTTTTAGAAATCTATCATAGTCAGCATGATTGCCTATCCAAAACCAGATAAAGTCTGTAGCATCTTTAAGAGCCAATGCTCGGTAATTATCATTTATTCGAACTCAGAAAACGTCCTACTTTTTTTAGATGTAAAGATTAGGTGTAAAGGATTTTTTTCTAATAGTTGGTATTGCTTATCTGCTAGTGCTTGTATTTGTTCTGGTAAAACATCATAGGCAGACCAAAAACTTTTTTCTGCATAGTGGTTATACTTAATCATTCAGAACGTTTTAAGGCTTGCGACAACTTAGTTGTTTTTCCTGTTTTATGTGATGCTAAAACACCTTCAACAAAATCATCTAATTTACCTGATTCAGAATCTTTGGCAATTTGCTCATCCCATGCATCTAAATCATTCGAACTTTCAAGCTGATCTAATTCGTCAGCGTGTTTAGGTTGAATATTCTCTAATAAGCCGAGAATGCTTTCCAATACAACATCATTTGCTTGAGATAGATGGTTTTTAATGCGCTCTAAAGTATCTTGGCGTGTAATATACCTATTATAAACTTAAATTTAGTAAAAAAGTTAAAAAAGCCGATTTCTGTGTTTTTTGCATCAGGATGATTTGGTGCATATTAGCCAGTTGGCGAATAAGTTTATTAAGCACCATAGTGATGTGGTGAGTTTGCACCAAAAGTTTGAAGTTACGGTTGTTTCAGTTGAGGTTGACAGGAAACGAATAACATTGTCGATGATTAAATAAGTGTCTAGAAACTTGATTTAACAATAGATTTTACTTGTTTTTAGTGAATAAAAATTATATGTGTTTTTAATAACAGCATCATTTCAGTCTTAAAGAAGAATTATCTGGGTATCTACATTAACTGGGTGGGTAAAATTCGTTAACGATAGCTCAATTTGATATGGGTTTGATTTGACTTATATTAAAACTTCCTTCACCATATTTTGCTAACGTTTCGCTAATGTTAAATCCTACCTACTAGACGGAGTATGTAGACCTTCAAAAACGCTATGAAAACCTAATCTAGGAAACTAGATTATTTAACTGGTTAATACTATTTCCGCTTAAATCGTCAATAAAATCGCAGCATCACTTTTTGGAAAAATCTAAGCGTAAAGTGGAATTATAGTTGAGTACCTGAGGCCTCTTATGGATTGATTCACTAAAGGTGTTTTCAGACTCGGTATAGCTGGTACAGGTTTCCTATGGCAATCTTGTGGAGGTAGGTTATTTCTTAAAAACATTAAAGGAGTTGATGTGAAGAATAATAGACTTGCTGTGGTATTGGCATCAGTGTTGATGACTGTACTACTTATGGCATGTTCGACAGCGCCTCTTGTTGTCGAGCAGGGGCTTGAAAAGCAACCTGAAATCAATTTACCGATACCCGCTGCCAATCCAGATATTGGAAGTGTTGTATTCGGTGATTCCGAGTTGCAAGATAGTTTAATAACGACTGCCACAAGTGGTAATTTGTTAGTGAATGGTGGTTTTGAAGGTGACTTAAAAGGTTGGACAGCATGTGGGAATGCTGCAAACCTTATACTTTCAACAGACAAACATGAAGGTACTACCGCTGGTCAACTTAGCAACGATTGTTTTTACCAAAGTGTACCTGTTACTGCTGGTGATGAAGTTGCTTTAAGCTGTTACGCCAAAGAATCTGGCAGTACTTGGACTGGTATGGGTTTAGGCTTTAGTGATAGCACTTGGACAAATGTTGGCGACGCTCCGACTGTTGTTATTTCTGGTGATCAGTACATGATGTACAACACCGTAGCAACCGTTCCAAGTGATGCTGTAAACGCATCAATGTGGGTTTCTACAGATGGTGTTGCTCTTATTGATGAATGTATCATTACAGTAAACAGTACACCTGAGCCAGTAAGCAACTTGCTATTGAATCCAAGTTTTGAACAAGGTACAAATGCTTGGAACAATTGTGGTGCTGCTGATGGTTATGAAATTGTGTCTACACCAGTAACAGATGGCACAAGTGCATTAAGTGTAAACAAGGGTTGTGTTTATAACACTAAACAAGTTGAAGCAGATAAAACTTATAAACTAACTTGCGATGCACAGGGTGGAACAGACCACTGGGCATCTATGACATTTAGTTATCTAGATGCTTCATGGGCGACTATTATAAATGAAGTTGTTCCAGTTAATAGTGCGACTATGCAAACCTATAGCAGCACAATTGCGGCACCAAGCAACACTGTATATGCAGCAGTTACCTTCTATACAGAAGGGGAGACTGTATTTGATAATTGTGTGCTTATGCCCGAGGGTGATGCGCCACCGCCACCACCTCCACCACCGCCGCCTCCGCCACCTCCAGTAAACAATACTTGTATTGGTGATACTGTCTTTTCTGATAGCAACAATAATGGCTTGCAAGACGCAAGTGAAGTTGGTATTGCAGGTGTGACTATTGATTTGTTTGCTGAGCAAGGCACAGCAGATGGTGTTGTTAATGGTACTGATACTTTGGTTGAAACACAGACAACAGATACAAATGGCAACTATAAGTTCTGTGGTTTAGACCCATTTCCTCAGTTCTATGTTATTGCATTGACAGATACTGCAAATGTTCTAGATGGCTTTTCAGCTAGTAATGCACCACTATTGAGTATTGCCTTAAATACTGATCAGTTCTTAGATACTGTTGATTTTGCTTATCACAAACCAGGTGATGTCGTTAAGGTACCTGCGATTGATATTCGTAAAAATGCTGAAGGTGCTGATAGCTTTAACATCGACTATGGTGCAACAGCAACCTATACTGTAAATGTTAAAAACACAGGTAATGTTGATTTGACAATGGTTGAAGTAAGCGATCCTGACAAGACTGATTGCGCGCGTCAGTACGCAACTTTAGCTGTTGGTGAAGAAAAAACATATACTTGTGAGCAAGTTAATGTGACCGCTGGCTTTACAAATACAGCAACTGCAACTGCCATGTATCTTGACCAAATGGTTCAAGATATGGATATTAGCGAAGTCATTGTTGGTCCACAACCACAACCTTCAATTGATATTCGTAAGCAAGCAGAAGGTCCAGATAGTCGTACTTTCGATTTTGGTGCGAATGTTAGTTACTCAATTGTTGTTACCAATACTGGTAATGTTGACTTAACAAATGTAGTTGTGACTGATCCTACTAAATCTGATTGTGCAAGAAACATTGGTGCGCTTACTGCTGGTAATAATGTAACCTATAGTTGTATATTGCCAAATGTAACAACTGATCTTACAAACAGTGCAGTTGTGAAAGGTAGCTATGCAGGGCAAGAAGTTAGTGACTCAGACAGCTCGAGCATAATTGTACTTCCAGAACCAGCGCCTGCAATTGACATCCGCAAACAAGCAGAAGGCCCAGACTCACGTGAAGTTGAGTTCGGCGAAAATGTAATTTACAACGTTGTTGTTACCAATACTGGCAACGTTGCATTGACAAACGTTATCGTAAACGATTCTAGTAAAACAGATTGCTATAACGTAATTGGTGACTTGGCAGTTGGTCAGGTTGTAGATTATACGTGTACACTTAGAGGTGCAAGTCAAGACTTAACCAATAGTGTAATAGTCACAGGTGACTATGTTGCACAGACCGTGACTGATAGCGATGAATCTAGCATCACAATCATTGCTCGCAATGGTTCAATTGGAAACAGCATTTGGTGGGACGATAACAAGAACGGACTTATCGATGGTGATGAAGTTGGTATTAAAGGTGTAACTGTTCATCTTATCAAGACCAATAATAATGGTGCATACATAAAAACTACCACAACGAACCAAAGTGGCACTTACTACTTTAATGACGTTGCACCTGGTGATTACAAAATAAAAGTCATATTACCAGACGGTACAAGAGCAACAGTTAGAGATGCTGGTAATGATTCTAAAGATAGCGACATAAACTCAGATGGTAAGACAGGTGTCATTACTGTAGGTAACGGTCAAAACGTTGATCATGTTGATGCAGGGCTTGTCTACACAATGTACGAAGAGCATGATAACAACTTGCTCAAGAACTTCCATGGTCGCTACGACTATAAAGTGATTGGTGCATCAGAGAACTATCGTGAAGATCGTTATGACTGCCGTGATCGTGGTGATCAAACTGTTCACTTGTCAATCCCAAGTGGTGCACATATTGCAGCAGCCTACCTTTACTGGTCAGGTTCTGGTAACAACGACAGCAGGGTTTATCTAAACGGTTCAACCGTTGACTCACAACAAAGCTATAACTACTACCTACCAAATGGTAGCTGGAGTGGTAACTACTATGGCAATGTTTCAGATGTTTCGAGCAAGGTGAATGGTAGCGGAAGCTATAAAGTAAGTGGTTTAACTTGGAGCAATGCTTCTAACTACTGTAAGCCAAATTCAGCCTATGGCGTATGGTCAATGGTTGTGGTTTACGAGAAAGACAGTCTACCTGTAAGCAGTGTTAACGTATATAAGAGCTTTGAGAAGTCATGGCCAGCAAGCAACTGGAGCTTTGACATTGACAAGCTTGCGGATAACCACTGTGCGCGTACTGCTGAAGTTACACACATCAGCTATGAAGGCGATCACTATAAAGGTGAAGATCTATGGATTAACGGTGAGTATAAAGGTAACAATACTTATAATGGTTCAGCAGGTCCAAACTTAGATATTGATACGCACACAGTAAATGTAGCTGCGAATCAAAGTAGCATTAAGTTTAAGACTTCAAGTTATAGAACGAACACAATCTTTGGTAATGCAATTGAGTTTGCTATCAATGGTGGTTTTGTAGCGAAGACGAATTCTTGTAGTACTTTAAAACCTAACTAAGTTTTAGAATATTTAGTTTAGATTTAAAGATTAAGGTCATCCTTTCCAGAGTTGGAGGGGATGACCATTTTTATTTATTTCATTATTTGTACTTTACTAAAACAAAAGCTGAATCTCCAGAATCTTTAGAAAAATATGCCTCACCAACCACAAGAACGTCATCTTGATTGTTCACAGTAATCATTTTTGATTCATAAGCCCAATCAAATTTCTCTGCAATTCGCTTTCCAATATCGTTAATATTTTTATCTTCATTAGCGATATTTATAATCCCATTTTCGTTCATTTCGTAAAAACCGAATCCAGAATCAAGTATATAAGAAGAGGTGTTGTTTTTTGCTGAGACTATTGCTCTTGGACACGTTGGGAGCTGAGAAAAATCTCCTGTAGTTGTGTTTGCACTGACTTCACCTTCATTACCAAATGTCTTATCAATAGTTCCATCAAGATTAAATAGCTTTATGGCACAGTTAAATTCTGGTAATACATATTCGTCTAACTCGGCATAATCATAAATTGATAGTAGTTTGTTATTACTAGTCTTTATAAAACTACTAATGCCTCCAGTATAGAGTTCTGTTTGATGAATGTATATGCCGTTTTGACCAAATGTTTGAGTAAGTAAGCCATTGGAATCTAGTTCAATAAAAACAAAATGAGTACCTAGAGTCGCATTGCGGCGTAAACTTCCACTAATTAGAATTTTATTGTTAGTATTTAGTATAGATAGACCAGTTAAGTAGCCACCACTAATCATAGAAAAATCATCTGGGAATAAGACTTCCATAGGAAATTCAAGAAATAACTTCCCATTATTACCAAAAGTGTTATCGAGTTTTCCATTAGACTCTAAACGTATTAAGCTAATCGTGCTGCCATAGATGTGATTGCCCCGATCAGCAATTCCTAGTACCAAAATCTTTTCATCTTCAGTAACTTGTATATCTATAGCATGATTGGTTTTCTGTGTATTCAAGGTATCTTGAAAATCTACCAGTGTTAATCCTTGCGAGCCAAAACTGATATCCAAACTTCCATCATTAAGATATCTTGCAATTATCAGATGCTCCTGATTTGGTTCTGATATTTTTTTGCTACTCCCTGCTGCTAATATTCGGTTCTCTTTATCAACAGTTATTGTATTTAGAATGTCTTCGTGGTTATGAAAGTCTGTTTTTACGAGTCCATTTTCGCCAAACCTTTTATCAAGCTGGCCATTTTCTAAATATCTAACAAGTAAAAAATCTGAGTTATTGTTTTTATCTTCATAGTAGTCCGTTCTCCCTGACACAATAGTTTGATTTGAATTATCCACCAATATGTCGGTTACGAAATCATTTCCTGGAGTAGGATTGATTATAGATAGACCATTTTCACCAAAGCTTGTGTCAACGATTGTTGAATTTATATTGATTGGCGGATCGATATCACTTTTGCTTTGAAAGCAACTTGTTAGAAAAACAAGTAGTATCAATGCAAACATAGTCTTATTTAGATGCCTCTTTATAGCGATACTGTTAATAGGAATTGTAATGAACATTGTTTAATATAACATAGATGATTGAAATAATAGAAATTGCTTTTAAAAAACTGCTTGAGTCAATAATATCAGGCTTTCTAAACCTTTGATTTTGGTTTCTACATGGGTATTTAAAAAAACATAATTCGTATCTTTTTCAAATTTATCAAAAATCTGATATCTATAACTAAAGCCACAAGTATCACGCTTTATCAGTATCCTCACATTCTAAATAGAACAAGTTGTTTTATAAATTATTTTTACTGAAGCGTCCAACCACCATCAATCATCAGCGTTTCACCTGTAATCATTGCAGCAGCATCACTTGCTAAAAAAACTACAGACTTAGCCACATCTTCTGGAACACCAACTTTTCCTAGTGGTATACGGTTAATAACACTTTTCATAAACTCAGCATCACCTAACCATTTTTGTGTGCCAGGTGTTTTGATAAAGGTAGGTGCAACAGCATTCACACGAATACCATAACTCGCCCATTCAAGCGCAAAGCACTTCGTTAAATGACTGATGCCTGCCTTGCTCATGCAATAAACAGACTCAGTTGGCAGCGCAATAAACCCAGCTTGAGAACTCAAATTAACAATGCTCCCCCCACCTTGCTTAATCATGTGCTTGCCAACTGCTTGTGAACTAAAGAAAGTACCTTTCAGATTGACATTGACCGTGTCGTCAAAATCGTCTTCTGTAACATCCTCGATTTTGTTCGGAGCACCTATACCAGCATTGTTAATCAAAATATCTATGCGCCCAAAGTGACTAGTAGCTTTTTCTACTGCTGCTTCTATACTTGCTGTATTAGCAACATCCATCTCAACAACTAGCGTCTTGGCATCGGTTAAGGCTATGTCTTCTAAAACTTCAGTAGCACTTTCTAGACTTCTTACTGCCAAAATTACATCAGTACCTTGTTGAGCAAGTGCCACAGCACAAGCTCGGCC
>CALHRJ010000271.1 GCA_938038395.1 uncultured Deinococcales bacterium
GAACCCAGAACCATAGTGATTGCCCAGATGCCAATGCCAAGTAAAACGGTTTGAGACACTGCCATACCATTGCGAACCAATAGAAGCATCAAGATGAGCGACAGACTTGTTAAGGCAATACCTGAGATTGCACCAGTCAGAAAACTTGAAACATTAGCATTGCTTTGTTGGTCAACGCTTAAAGTAATCAAAGATAAAAAAGTGATAATGGGTAATACTGCTACATAGCCGCCTAAAGCAGGGTAACGTTTTGCTAAAAGGTTTATTGCGCTTACAACGATCACGGTTAAAACTACTTTTGAAATCATAATTTGCTACCTGTTTTGCTAGTTGTGTTCCAATTATAGTTGGACTAGCCTTTCTTTGACTTTGATGGTTTTAGTTTATAAAGGAGGGTGTTATATAGGCGTATCACAGGCGTAACATTTCTAAGCTCGAGCGTTATATTTGCTCTTATCTGACTTTCAGGAAAACTTAGATATAACGTGTAGAAGCGCAAAATGACCACAAAGTTAGCTTACGGTAGGTCGCTTTATTGTCTTTACTGAATGTATTGATCTTGGTGTTTTTGGAGCCCTATTTTGAATACTATTTTTGTCTCTACTACTCTTAGTTTGCATAACGATTGAACCGATCGATGCAGCAATAATCAATGAAAAAGAAACTACTTGCTCAAAATTGATAGTGTCACCCAAGATAATCACACCAAGTACCGCAGCCACAATGGGTCTACTGCTTGATAATATGCCAAAGGATTTGGTGCTGAGTTTACTGATTGCTGTGTATTGAAAGGCGTAAGTTAAAACCATTGTGATAATAGCAAGACCAAATCCAATAATTAGAAAAGATGGATTTAAAAGCTTTGTGCCACTATCGGCAATACCAAATGGCATGATGACAATTGCAGAAACTGCCATAGCTGCTGCTAACCCTTGTAAGCCGACAAGCTGACTTCCATTTTTCGTATTTTTTGATGCATTACATAAAAACTTGCTTGTGACGATGTAAAGGCACAGGCCAATTGCATAAAGTACGGCGTACATATAGCCAATTAAGCTTGCACCTTGTTGAAAATCTTGAAAAGGCGTAATCATAAATAGACCGATGCCAGCAAGCAAAAGCCAAACACCATCTAGCAGTGTTCTAGAACCAATGAGTGCTAAAAAAAGTGGTCCACAAAAGCCAATGGTAACAGCAACACCAAGAGGTAAGTGCGCGACTGTCTGAAAATAAAAAGCATCTAAGGCACATAGCGCAAGGCCATTGAGCAGAACCAGTAACCAAATTCGAAGCGGTAGCTTGTGTAATTTTGGTTTTGTAATCACTAAGAGGATGATTGCACCAAATGCAAATTGCAAGCTAACTGTGCCAATCACGCCTAAGGCATTAAATAATTGTTTTGAAAGAGCCACGCCTGAATTTGTGGCGATAATTCCGAGGATAACTAATAGGGGTGCTGGTATTCGGTTGAAAGTTCCTGTGATTACGTTTTGCATAGTTTATTTCAAACAACTGCTCAGCTAGATTTTTGTTTGAGAATTTCAGCTATTGTCACCTATTAACAACATTGCTAGTTCTCTAAGTCTATACTGGGCAGTTGCTTGACCTCCTTGATTGTAGTAAGTGTATAAAGGAGGCCGTTATATCAGCGTTATATTTTTGAGGGTGGCGTTATATTTAAATATAACGCTTAGTGAGATTGTTTAAATAGCCGTCTGTGACGCACTTCAATCTATTGTGAATGACGAGGGAATGCCTCAAAGGTGGTGGTGTTTAGTGCGACAGAAAACCCTAGAACTTAAATTGTTCAAGCCATTAATTATAAGGTGAATGGGTCGGTCAAGCCGCTTACAAATTGAAACTGCTGGTTAGGGAAATAACCAACAGTTTTCGTAGTGTAGTGAAAGTCTGCATTATTTTCTCTGAACTTCCTTGCAAGACTACTTTTACTATAAGGGTCTTGCGTTAATACTTTATCGCTCAAACGCTACAAGCAAGTAAAGTATATAGTTTTTAGAATAGTTTCTTAGGTTTTAGTATGAAATTTTATCGGGAGAGACGGTGGATAAGAGTGGATATAATAGCCGAAAGGTTGTTTTGTGTATCGCTCCAGAGCAGGCTCGAGCCTGATGCTTGCTTTCCCTAAAGTATATCGTTCTAATAGAGAATGAACCGAAACAACCTAATCTGGATTGGTATCTTGCTTGCGCTCGGAGCGCACACTGGTCGAGGTGTCTTCCCAGTCCTATCTCGCTATCTACAAACGATTAAAGAATTGCCAGTTTTTGGCTTTATGGCGCTTGTTAGTGTGCCAATCATTATTATTTTTGTTTTTCAGTTGATGGCAGGGCAGGGGAGTAGGCGGTTGGTGAGGCAATTAGGGGCTCGAGCCATGTGGATGATGGTCCTCGCAGCCGTAATGCGAACATTCTTCGGAAACCTAGCAGCCCGTTACACGCTAGCCAGCTTTGTCCAACTTTTTGCACTCATGACACCCTTTATAGTTGTATTTCTAAACGGTATCTTCTTCAAAGAAGAATTGCCAAAGTTCACAATTTGGGCTACGGGACTCTGTACCATCGGTGCAATCCTCATGCTTAGTAAGGACTTAACGCAAGGTGGCTTATCTTTTCAATTTTCCTCTACTGATATTATTGGCATCGTTTTTGCAATATTGGGTGCTATCGCCACAGCTCTCTATCTTTTAAGTGTGCGAAATGCTGTGAAATATAGCGAACTTTCACCCATGATTATGCTTGGTTATCAGACCGCTGTAATTGGTGTGATTGCACTGGCAGTAAGCTTAGTTCTTGGTGAATCAATAGAACCATGGAAGCAACTCACAAGCTTTGATTGGGCTGTTGTTGCTATCTTTGCTTTTGTAGTTGTTTTTGGTTCGACCATCCTACAAATTTTTTCACTCAAGTACGTAAGTGCTCCAGTTGTAACTAGCATGATGGCTTGGCGCTTGGTAATCACTTTGTTATTGGGCTATCTAATTCTAGGTGAAAAACTCGAAAGCACCACTCAAATTGCTGGAGCAGTTTTAGTAGCTTTAACAGTCACTTGGTATCTGTGGCAACAACGCAAAGCATCACGTATAACCTGATAGACTGTTAAACATTATGAAACTATACATAACAGGTGGAACTGGATTAGTCGGTAGCAACATAATTCGTTTGGCAAGACAACAAGGTCATGAAATTATTGCTTCGCAATATGGACCTGAACCTGAGTGGCATGTTGATTATGAACTTGACCCACTAGATATGGGCGACGCTGAAGCTATAAAGAAAAGTATTCTTAAACATAAACCAGACGCCGTGATTCACGCAGCAGCAATTGTAGATCAAATCTTTATGGATACCAA
>CALHRJ010000272.1 GCA_938038395.1 uncultured Deinococcales bacterium
TTTATCAACTTTTGTTTTCGGAAGATGTACCTGAAACACCTGATGCAATTAGACTTGATGTGCCTTTGCGATTGGCTACAAGTAGAGCCAAACAAGTACGACAAACTGTTCAAGCACTTCGTCCAGAAGCACAACGGTATATTGATAAGCGCAGAGCTAAAAGACAAAAATCTGATCAACCTGATTTACTTGACAGGTTACTTGCTGCTAAAGATACAAATGGTAACAGTATGAACGATGAGCAGCTTTGCGATGAAATCCTAACGATATTTTCAGCAGGGAATGAAACAACCGCCAGTGCCATTAGTTGGAGCATGTATTGTTTGCTAAAGCATCCAGAATGTTTGGAAAAAGTTCAATCTGAACTTTCAAGTGTTGATAATGTAGTTGATGATTTAGATAAGCTGACTTATCTTCAAAAGGTACTCAAAGAAACTTTGCGCTTGTATCCAACAATTCCAGCAGCGCCACGTTCAGTCTTAAAGCATACAGAATTAAATGGCTACCGAATTCCACAGGCTTCAAAGATATTTTTGAGTATTTACAATATTCACAGACATAGCGATTTTTGGGAAGACCCCGAAATGTTCATTCCTGAACGCTTTGATGATTTGAATCTAAAACATAAACTTGCTTATATGCCTTTTGGTGCTGGTCCACGTTTTTGTATAGGCAATCATTTGGCTATGATGGAAGCAACGATTGTGATTGCTTTGCTTTTAAAGACCTTTGAAATTAAGCTTCTTGATGAACGTGTAGCTACGAAAGTTGCTATAAGTTTGTTTCCAAAAGATGGTGTAAACATTTCTTTGAAGTTGAGAATACTTAGATGAACTAATTTCCCGTTTACAGAACGTAGATCTGGAATATTACGATGATTTTTACGAATTAGTACATCACTATCCAGACTGGCTTAGTGTAAAACTATATTTTTGGTGTAAAACTATAGTTTAAATCTTAACCAATCAAAGCCTGAAAAATAGTCATCGCAACAACTGAGAGCGTAAAAACAGTTGCGACTTGTGGTGCAGGAGCATCTTCCAGTGCTTCAGGTAGAATTTCTGAAATGGACATCCAGATCATGGCACCTGCTGCCAGTCCTAGACCAAGTGGAAGAATCGGTGTGAAAACCGATACGAACAAAAAGGCAGGTACTGCAATCAGTGGTTGGGGTAAGCTTGAAAAAATACTCCATAAGGCAGCACGCCATACAGGCACACCTTGAGGAACAAGTACTGCGCTAATAGCAATTCCTTCAGGAATATTGTGAATAGCAATCGCAAGTGTAATAAATAGACCAAAGGCAAAGCCATCCCCGTAGGCAACACCAACGCCAATGCCTTCTGCAAATGAATGTATGGTCATAACACCAACAATCAGCAAGGCTTTCATAGCGCCAGCGCCTTCTAAATCACCAACACTTACATCTTCTCGGCTACTGAGAATTCGTTGAGCTATTTGAATAAGTAACAAGCCTAGGATAACGCCAATCACTGTGCGCCAAAGGTTGTACTGTAAACCTTCGTTGACCAATTGAAAACTGGCAGTCATCATTAGACCTGCGGCCATGGCATTTGCTAAAGCAAGTGTGCGCTTCGAAATATTCTTTAGAAAAAAGAAAGGGATAGCACCAAGGCCAGTGGCAAGAGCGGTTAGTAGTGCATAGAAAAAAACCTGCCAAACAGTCATAGGAAATGCTATCACTTAAGTTTGGTAGGTTCAAGGTTTTTCGGAATGATTCCGAAAAAGAAAAATATTAAGGGTTTATAGCTTTCCCATAATCAAAGATGCATTTTGCCCACCAAAACCAAAAGAATTGGACATGGCATAGTTTAGAGTTGTCTCATGCGCTTCATTCGCAACTACATTTAGCGGTACTTCTGGGTCAGCCTCGTCAAAATTTATGCTCGGTGGCAGTACACCAGACTGAATAGCTTGTACACAAGCAATGGCTTCTATAGCACCTGCAGCACCAAGCAAGTGACCTGTCATAGACTTAGTAGAAGACACTGCTACATCATGCGAAAAGACTTTTTTAATCGCACCAGCCTCTGCTTTGTCACCTGCTGGTGTCGAGGTTGCGTGTGCATTTATATAACCGATATCTCCACTATTAAGTCCAGATTCACGCAGTGCATTGCCCATAGCCAATGCAGCACCTTTACCTTCTGGGTGAGGTTCTGCCATGTGGTGAGCATCGCTACTACGACCAAAGGCTTTGAGTTCTGCGAGGATGTTTGCCGAACGTGCTTCTGCGTGCGATAGGCTTTCTAAAACCATCACGCCAGCACCTTCGCCTAGAACAAAACCATCTCTTGTAGCGCTAAAGGGGCGGCTTGCAGTTTCTGGAGCATCATTTCTAGTAGATAAGGCGCGCATCACAGAAAAGCCACCTAGTGCAATTGGGGTGATGAGTGCTTCAGAACCGCCTGCTAGAACTACATCTGCTTCGCCAAATTGAATCATACGCATAGCATTGCCAATGGCATCAGACCCAGATGTACAAGCTGTAACAGTTGCGGTACTTGGACCCATAAATCCGTAGCGAATGGCTACTTGAGAGGATGCCATATTTGCAATCATCATAGGAATGAAAAAGGGGCTTACCCGTAGTGCTGATTTAGCAAAGCGTTTTTCAAAGTTGGCTTCTAGGCTTTCCATACCACCGATACCACTGCCGACGAGTGTACCGACTCTTTCTAAATTGAGTGTGCTAAGGTCTAAGCCACTATTCTCGAACGCTTCTGTCGCCGCAATAAGCGCATATTGAACAAAACGGTCCAAGCGCTTTGCTTCTTTACGATCAAAGTGTTCACTTAAATCAAGCTTGACTTCACCAGCAATTTTAGTAGGAAAGTCACTCACATCAAATCGTGAGATGGTCCCCACCCCACTTTTACCAGCAAGTTGTGCCTCATGATAATCTTTGACATTGTTTGCAATTGGTGTAACACAGCCCATACCTGTAATAACAACTTTTTCCATAGGTGAATATCATACTTTATCGCTCTAGCTTTATACAGTGTGTGTATTTATGGTGGATTATTTTTTCAATGAGGCTAGATCATAATTGGTATCATCATAGATTTAAGGCAGCAGTAAGCACTGGCTACGAGAATATAATCTACTAGGTGTAAAGCTAAGTTCAGGATAGATATAGCAAAACATATAATGGTTTGGGTAATGATTTTTCAAGCTTCAAAACCTAGATCGTCGATAAAATACTACCTATCTGCTCCAGTGTGAAAATGAGCGATATATACTGTTCTGGACGCTATCTTCATGAAGTCTAGCTAAAGAAGTGGCTTCTTTTCGTGAACTTATGCTTATATATTCCACACACATTGACGTAATGGGTGTATAATAATTAGGTAACGTGTTGGTAACCTTAAAAAGTTGCTTAAACACAATCAAACATTGGGAAGGTTTGTTTAAACTTATAGCATACTGCTACAGTATCGGTCACTTAGACTGTAGGCAATCACAAGA
This sequence comes from uncultured Deinococcales bacterium, assembly GCA_938038395.1. Taxonomy (GTDB): domain Bacteria; phylum Deinococcota; class Deinococci; order Deinococcales; family Trueperaceae; genus CALGZD01. Next base: position 3,490 of record CALHRJ010000272.1, read on the forward strand.
AAGTAAAAGTGGCGTATTTCGGTTGTGTTGGCAGGGCATTGCGAAACTGCAAAACCGACACATTTGATACATACAGCATGAGCTTTATAGATTTTAGTAGCTTTGTTTATAGCTGACGATAGAAGAGCGACAGCCTAAGACAAAACAACAGATTGAGTTTGTGTTCCTTGCTAGCGTTTTTGCAGCCAGATGGAAAGAGGATTTACATCGATGACGACCTCAGGGGCAGCTAGGGCGATTACATCAAGTGATGAGTTAGTTCAGGATTTTGAAGTAAGAGAAGCATCAAAGCCTGAACAGCAACAACAAGATGTTCAAAAAGATAGTCAGGTTTTGAGTAATACTGAAGGAACTAAGCAGACTATAGTTGACGCAATGACAAGAGATGTTGAATCAAAGCCAACAGGTTTAAAGCCAACAGGTTTAAAGCCAACAGGTTTAAAGCAAATAGCTTTGAAGTCAGCAGGTTGGGAAAATGAACAACCGGTGGAGCGAAATATGTCATCTGCGAGTTTAGATAAGAATATTTTTACAAAAGAACTGTTAGAAGCAGGGCAGGACAGTGACTTAAGTAGGTCAAATCAAGAGCTCGAGCTCAGCTCGAGCCTCCTAGATAGTCAACTTGATGCATTGGCGTCTACACGACAGTCTTTAGAAACATTAGATTCCAAATTGCGCCTACAAACGCTTATGGAAGAGTTTAAAGGTTTGTTAGAACGCTACCAGCAACAAACTCTAAAGCTAGCCAAAAGCTTTTCTAAAGTTTCACATAACAATTCAACAGATATAGATTTATCTGCACTAGGTAGCGTAGTTATACAGCAAGAAGACCTAGATGGTTACGCTTCTGGCTTAGAGCAACTCACACACACACTTACAACTATGGAGAGTGAACTAGAAGCAGTGCTTCGCAAGTCTGAGTACCAAGAGCTATCTAGACAGGATCTTGAAGCCGCACATTTAGAGATGCTCGAGCACCTTGCAAACACCAGCGAAACACGTTGTTCTGGCTCGAGTGCCGATATGCAAAGCACAACCCTAGATGCTACCAAAGATGAAACTGTCAAAGACGTAGCTGCAAAAGGTAAACATTTAGACCGTGTTGGTGAGCTCTGTGCCAAAATTGCCCAAACACTTGGTTATGACGATACCTTTGTGAGCAACATTGCTTCATCTGCTCGTTTACATGATATTGGCAAGTTAGCTATCCCAGATACAATTTTACAAAAACCAGATAGGCTAAATGCCGATGAATACGCAACCATGAAAATGCACACCTTACATGGTGCAAGGATGCTTGCGAACAACAGCAACGAGATTATACAAATGGCACACAGGATTGCACTAAGCCACCATGAAAACTGGGACGGGACAGGGTATCCTTATCAATTAAAGCAAAAAGAGATAGCCATAGAAGGTCGCATAGCAGCAGTTGCAGATGTTTATGATGCACTTATTTCCAGTCGTATATACAAAGAGGCTTGGCCAAAAGAAAAAGCTATTGAGCAAATTAAGAGCCGTAGCGGAACCAAGTTTGATCCAACTATTGTAGAAGCATTTCTTGAAGTCATTACATAACGAATACTGTAGTTAATTAGGTTGAATCATCTAGCATTATTAATACCAATGCCACTGAATTAGTGAGTGAAGAATGCCTAGTTGAATAAGTTTATATACTTATACTTTTGCTAAGGTTGCCATGACCAGAGTGCCAAACTCTTCTGCACATTCATGTCTAATACTAGACATGAATACCAGTATTTGCTTAGGTTTGTAAGCTTGGATTAGTTCTACCACTACGATTATTCACTGCGTTTACCCACTGTACTCACTAACGAATTGCTACGCCTTTATGCTCTATAATTGAACCATGTTATAAGAAGTAGGTCACGCTTGTGGGGAGTTGTGGCATCAAAGAAAGACAAAGTTTAAAGGGAAATAGGGGGTGTCACAAATGAAGCTTCGAATAGATTTGTTTTGTGGCACCAATAAGGGGTAAACAAGTGAATACAATCCAAGGTCTACACACTAACACACAAAAAAATATAGTAAATACAGCACTGTTTGAAGGTTTAACAGTCGATGAGCTGCTCACAAGTGCTGAAGATATCTTAAATTCTAATGCTGCTTATGCATATATGTTTGCTGAACAAGCAGAAATGCTAGCACAGGAGTTAAGTGAAGTTGAAAAGATAGCTCGAGCTAAGTCAATTAAGGGAGCTAGCCTTTATAAGCAAGATAAGCCTAAAGAAGCT
>CALHRJ010000273.1 GCA_938038395.1 uncultured Deinococcales bacterium
GACTCGCTACTTGGCCAAAAGTGCCTATAAAATTGTCGAGAACAAGCTTTGTGACCTGAAAACCTTTGATTCTCTAATTGGGTTGAGAATAAGCTTTCGTATGCTTCTTTTTGCATTCGTCCTGTTATGCATGCCTTGCCGATTTGCGTATCAAACACGCCAAGTTGTTTGAGCAGTTTCTCAGCTTTTTTAAGCTTGCTTGGCGTAGCACATAAATCCTTTATAGAATAGTTGTGTTTATGAGTAGACGCTGTAACTGAGCCATGTCCACAGCGTCCAATCATGGAAAAATCCACCCGCACAATATCTCCAGCACCTAATTTACTCATTGCTATATAACTCCCTATAGTAGTTTATTGAACAAGTGCTTTAGTGAACAAATACCTTAGTGAACACGGTTCTGACGTGAACGTGCAAAGCTTGCGAAGTCGAAAGCACTTCTGGCACCTGCTGCACCTTGAGGCGCAAATGTAAAGTCTTCAATGTTGTGAGATTCAGGTCCCATGGCTTCTATCATCTGATCTGCTGTTAAGTTTTCTAAGGTTAATAGAAAGGTCTTTCTGGTTGGGAGTTCTACATCAACTAACCAATCAGATAAAAGGTTTGGAAAAGCAGTATCAATACGGCCAGGTCTGTTTGCATTGATGTGCGTAAAAAAGGTACCTGTATCTGCTGAATGACAGCCATTACAGGTTTCTATGGCGAGTCTTTTCACAGTTCTGTTTTCAATCCCTGAACCTGCTGTAGCAACCCATGTTCTAAATTCTGGAGCAGGCGCAACTACAAAATCAAAAGGTACAAGCGAACTTCCTGCTGCAAATGGCTGATTTTCAAAGCTATCTGGCACAGTAAATGGACCATCTTGTGCGACAACGTTTCGGAAGTAGTTATCAAGCAGGGTTGTATTGTTAACATCTAGTGTTGGTGTTTGCTTGGTGGTAGTTTGTTGAAGTTGACCTTCAGCACCAATTCTAAATTCTCGAAGCTCCCAAACAGGTGCCCTGATAAAATCATTAGAACGAACTTGCCTGATTGCATTGTTATTTGGGCGATTTAGGCTGAGGTTACGATCGGTAAATTTTTTGGTAAAGGCTTTTAAAGCTTCGTTGTACTCTGGACCAAAGTCAAAGTTTTCGAGTGCAACTGTTTCTTTGGCATAGTTAATCCATTCATCTACAGTTTCTGCGACCAATTCGTATTCTAAAATTAAGGTGAATTGCTGAATGGAACCATCAACTCTTGGTTGAAAGACTAAGCGTCCTTCGCCTGCATCTTGAACATCAATCACTGGTTCAGGTGGAGGAGGCGGTGGTGGAGGAGGAGGTGGTGGTGGCGGTGGTGGTGGCGGTGGAACTGCTGGTTTACAACCATATGGACAAATGATGGCTGGTTGAACTGGACTTGTTGCTTGGGGTGTTTGTGCCGTTGCAGCAGTCAAACCAGTTGCGCCAGTTGCGCCAGTTGGACCAGTTTGTGGGGTTTGTGTAAATTTTGCTAAGTCTAGTCTTAGAGGTATAGCCACTAGCTCAAAAGGCGCTGTGGAAAGTGGCAGTGCTGGATTGTTAGCCGCATTTCTCTTCCATTGGTCTATGATAGACTCCACACCCGGACGTGCTGGAATCTCTTGATTATTCACAACCTGAGGGACAGAGAAGAGCTGGAGCCAGTTACAAACAAAAACAGTTCCATTGGACATAGATGCTACATTTGCTGCATCTCTTGTGATAGGAATACCACAGGCTTGTGTTTGGAGTGGACTAATCGGACCTGCCATTTGCTCAATAACATATTCAAATGACCACTCAGGCGTTCCAGAATTAATTACTGACGGATCAGTAATCATAATCGTTTTATCTATAAAGTCATCTCCCGAGCCAGTGGTTTGACCCATGACCTGTGCGCTAAATAGAATAGATAACATACAAAGAACAAATATCCTCACCATTTGTTTTCTCCCTCTCATAGTATTTGATCTGATACTCCCAGAATTTTTTGATGTATAGGAGTTTGAATCAAATTAAATATAGTTTAACTTAAAACCAGCCTAAAAGGTGCTTTTAAGCAACATCTTGAGAAAGTACTGATGTTGAAGGTATTGTTTGGTTAAAGTAAGATTAAGAAAACTTTTGAGTAAAGGTGTCCTAGAGGTACTTACTGACTGCTTTTATGTTTGTTTTCTAAAGCATATTTTGGTGTGGATATACTATTCAGAGTTTGCAACGTTTGCAATAGTTTCCTGACTATTCAGAAAGTCATAAACAGCCTCAGCTCGAGCCTTCTTAAGCCCTTCAATCGCTCGATTTCAATTCTGAACACATACAAATATATTTGAAGTACGGCATATTACTTTACAAGATAGAGTTGTGCTGAATAAAGCTATTTTAAAGACGGTTTAAACAGATTAATACGATAATTGTATGAATAGCTTTAAGATAACTTGTTTTTTAATAGAGCTTATGTCATCTGTGAAGCTTTGATTTTGACGAGGATTAAATATAGTGATAATTGAATAAAGAAAAATAGTTTTGGAGGATTATTATGAAAATTCCCTATGCCACACCCGAGATAGAAGGCTCAAAGCGTTCTCGTGAAGCTCGTGAGATAAGAGAACTTGTTGCACAACTAGAACGCCTTAGACCTCACGCACTAAGTCGTGCAAATGATGAGGAGATGGACTTTGCACCAAAATACCCATCGAACTTTACAAAAGGGCTTAGACATGACAAATATGGTCTGCTAGAAAATGCTTCGGATTATCGTGCTTTTGTTAAAGCTATCAATTCAGTGCATGAAGATGAATTCGATACTGGGGTTAAAGGCGCAGTAGATTACGATGACTTTGAATTTATATGTGATCTTCCATCTGATATCAATAAGGAAATAAAACCTTGTTCATCACCACAAAAACCAAAGAGTGAATCTAAAAATATGAAACCCTGTTGGCGTGGTTGGGAAAGCCCCCGTGCAGGACATGTATACAGCCTTCAAGGTCCAGATTCTGGTGCTGTTGGTATGGCTCCAGCAC
>CALHRJ010000274.1 GCA_938038395.1 uncultured Deinococcales bacterium
TCTATAAAGTCATCAAGAGAATTAGTCAAAACACTTGGATTAGGAATAGAATTGATACTAGATATATCTCGTCTTGTCAAAACCTTGGTTACTTGAAGGTCTGATTGCTTATGTAAGTTATGAATTAAACCTGTTGCTATGAAACCTGTTCCTACGATTCCAATTCTTTTTTTTGCACCTATAAATTTTTGTTTCATAATAAGTTCTAGTTTTGTAGCTTACACTGGAATATATTCTGATTTTGACTATAAGGTATGAAAAACTGACCTGCGGCCTCACTACGACTATATAAACAAAAGTTAGCTTTACCATTAACTTCTGAAGCGACTTCTAGAGCTTCAGTTAACTCTAATTCTACCTTGAATCCAGACATGTTGTAGTCGTCACCATAAGCTTTTGCGACATCAGGTCTTGGTTGCGGTGAGATAGTAAACCCAGCTATCGTTTCCAGACCTGAATATCCAAACCATCGAGCTAACTTAATATCGTCAAGTTTGTTTTTTGGAGCCCAGCCAATGAGCACAAGCGTATTATTTTGATTTTCTAATCTCACATGATCAATCATACCGTTAATTTTAGAAGTGGCGGTAGCTGCTTCAAGATTTTCAAGTTCTGCAGTGACACTATTTAGTTGTGTCTTAGCGGAACAGTTTATTTGAGATATGTTACTACTGTAAACGGAAAAAATCCCAAGAGACTCGGTCGAACCATACAAGCAGAGTGGAATTGGGGTTTGAGAATGTGGTGGAACTTTAAAAATTAGTTTAAAGCCTTTATAGGGGTTTTTACCAAAAGTAGAAGGTACCCCAGGTCTGAATACTATTTTACTTTCTAATACTCGTATATCTAAATTGCTTTTATACCTAAGCCAACGAGCAGATTGTGTATCTTCTACGGGTGTCCAGCCTTCAAGACTCAATAGCCCATTAGTAGGATTATAGTTTGCAATGTCAATATAGCCTGATGGTTCTGCTTGATAGTATTCAAGTGCATTAGATTCTGGTGAGATACTTTCCACTTTGAAATCTTTTTGTTGTTGGACGAGGACGGATTTTTCTTCGCGATTGTCTTCTATAACTATGTTATCAATTAGTGTAGGTAAATTTTCCAGAGTGCTAAGTGTATTACTAGTAAATGTCACATATATATTCCATTTTGATATGTCCTTAACTTCTAAGGAAGCTTCAGAAAAATACCAAGGTAAATTCACCTCTGCAATGCTTTTAGCAGATACATTGACTGTATCGAATAAGCTGAAATTGTCTACTATGAGATTAATGCTCGAGCTTTGATTGTCAAGAACAAAGGGGCTAGTAAAATTTAGTAAAAGTGTCCGAGTCTTATTAGTAGGGGGCTTCCATTGAAATTCATGAGGATAAATAGTGTCTTCTTTACTGAACTGATTGGTCAGAGTTGATGGTCCCTGATCCAAAGGACTTGCTTTAAGTTTGATATTGATGCTTTGTGCTGCAGTTTCAGTTGGTAGGCCTACAACATCAAAATGAATAGCTTTTGCTTCGCTGTACTGATTGCTAAATTGGATTTTTGCATAGCGGTTAAAGACCTGATTAAACTCATTGGGATTTGTTTCTGGAAAAAGCTTTTTATAGAAGTCAAGTTGTGGTGTTAAAAGTGCATGGTTTAGGCTTGGGATATTTAGGCCATTTAAGATTGATCCAGTTTGCAAGTAGGGGAGATGGCTTTGATAAATAATACTCTCCCCATTGTCTAGTTTAAGGTCTGTTTTTAGTGTAGAAACAGTTTCTTGTAGCGCTTCAGAAAAAATAGCCTTAGCAGATTGAATTGGATTAAAGTGCGCAAAAGATACTATATTAAAAAGTAGTGCGCTAGTAAGCACGGCATATGCTAGATGCTGATGTTTTTTTGTGGAAGGTAAATTGTTATTGTTACGCTTAAACCAGTGATAACTTAATACAACAAAAATGCTGATTAAAGGAATCAATGTAAAGTAGTCGTAAAAATCAAGGATATTAGTTTGGATTGTTTCAATAGGTTCTTTAGTAATGTGGCTTTGTGCTAAAAAAGGCGGAAGTAGCGTGAGAACTAAGAACAGGAGAAATCTGAACCAAGAGAGAGTCCATTGTTGTTGGTAAGCAATAATAGCAGCGAAAATGATTGAACTGCTGCCAAAGGTAAGTAGTATTCGTAAGACATTGATTTGATCAAATAAAATAAACTGACCAATGCTAGCTGGTACTGGTAAATACATCCAAGAAAATAAAATGAATATGAAGATTAAAATAAGACTGTAAGACCAGAGATGTTTTTTAAAGTTTCTAAATTGCGCTTTATAGTTAGTAAAGCAGATAACACAGGGAATGATAATACTACTAACAACGCCTATCTCACACATGTTTCTTATATCAGAAATCGCATAGAAATCTTTATTGATTAGGCTATGTGGGGCTAAAAATGCCCATAAATAATATCGAGGTAAATAGCCGCCAGGTAAACTACGCTCTCCTGGATAAACTGTGTTTAGCATGAGTGCAAGACTGTCTTGTTGGTAGAAATAGTAAACTGCCCCTGCTAAAAGAAATCCAAAAAGACTAACAAGAATATTTACAGTTCTGAATTTGTCTTTGCGAAAAGCGAGTGCAAAGATTCCAAACATATAGATAAGTGTTATCTGCCATGGTGGATAAATGAGTGCTAGTAAAGCCATAAGGCTTAAATAAAATGTTGTAAGGAATTTAATATAGTAAGGCCAATTGAATAAAAAGGGTAAAACGATCCAAATAGTTAGACCCAATACGGCAGCATTGGTGGACCACCATACTTGGTTATGGTGTGAAAAGAATAATATACCCGCCAAAAGGCAAGAGAAGACGAGAGGTAGGTTTAGTTTTCTAAAGAAAATCGTGTAGCCAAGGATAAACATGGCTATCATGAAGTAATGGTACAGGGAGTAGGCTCGAGCTGCATCAAAAATCCAAAAACCCCACATATAGGGTTTGAAAACGATAGCCCAATCAGCTAAAGGCAACCCATAAAAAAACCGTAAATCTTCTTTATAAGGGCTAAGTTCATTATAGCGTTTGAAGTTATTGTTAACCGCTATTTGGAAATAGGGGGTGACTACAGAATATTCATCACCTCTAACAACTTTTGCTTTACCTGCAATAGGCGGATCTGAAAGACCTAAATACTTTTCTAGTACAACAGAGTAATGAGAAGGTGAAAGAGCTGAGTAAACATAAACTATTCCTACAATAAGCAATATTAAAACTAAGATGACTTCTAATCGAAATTTAGGTTTAAGCATTGAGACCTTCTTAAAAGGTTAAAACTATAAATTCGGATAAAATATAGGTGATACTCTCTAAAGAATAATATACGAGTTAGTGAAACTTTATAAATTTTGCAGTTTTGTGAAAGATTTCCTGGTCAATACAAATATTCAATGTTGTGAGACTTCTATTGTATCATTTATAGATAGTCAGTCTGCTGTTGTATGATTCATTTCAAGGCTAAGATTTCAGTGCCTTTTCACGAATGTCACTCCATAGTCTTAAAGCAAGTGTATCTGGAAGATCAATATCGTCAAAGGTTATAACTTCACCAAGGCCAACATCTTTTCTAATAGTCGCATGTTTGA
>CALHRJ010000275.1 GCA_938038395.1 uncultured Deinococcales bacterium
CTATCAGGTAAAAAACATGGTAAAATTGATTGTTCACATGGTTGCATTTTTCGTGGAAATGCAACCATTATTCTTTGCTGCAAACACTACCAATAAATGGGCAGCTGCGCTGAATGATTGCGGGCAGTGGCGCTTGTTGAAAATGGGCAAAGGTACTGTAGGATTCTGGGCAACTGCGCTGTTGAAAATGGGCAGTAAAGTTTAGGAACAAAAAACGGAGAAATGAAGCGATACAAAAAGCCGATATGGCAAAGTTGATTATAAGGAGATCAACATGCCAAGGAAGCGAGTATCGATGCGAAAAATAAGAGAAGTGTTGCGTTTGAAATGGTCACAAGGATTAAGTGATCGACGCGTAGCCAGAAGCTGCAAAGTCAGCAAGAGTAGTATCAGCGACTATGTCAGACGAGCAAAAGCTGCTGGACTAAGCTGGCCGCTACCTACAGAACTAGATGATGAACAGCTAGAAACAAAGTTGTTTGCTGAAGAGAAACGTGAAAAACTTCAGAAACCAAAACCTGATTGGGCAGTAATCCATAAGGAACTAAAGCGTAAGGGTGTTAGTAAGTTCTTGCTGTGGCAAGAATATCGGCTAGAGCATTCGAATGGACTTGCCTACAGTACCTTCAATCAACAGTACCGGGATTGGTGTCAGGAACAGAACCTAAGTATGCGGCAACACCATAGAGCAGGTGAGCAACTCTATGTAGATTATGCAGGCATGACAATTGATATAACAGACGCAGCTACAGGTGAAGTCAAAGCAGCACAAGTCTTTGTTGCTGCGCTTGGAGCAAGCAACTACACTTACACTGAAGCGACCTGGACACAGGGAAGTGAAGATTGGATAGGTTCCCATTGTAGGATGCTTAGTTTCTTAGGTGGCGTACCTGAGATTATTGTGCCAGATAATTTGAAATCTGGTGTTACAAAAGCTAGTCACTACGAGCCAGATATTAACAAGACATACTTGGACTTTGCTGAACACTACGATGTTGCCATTATCCCAACAAGAGTCCGAAAACCAAAAGATAAAGCTAAAGTTGAGAAAGCTGTACAAGTTGTAGAAGGTCAGATACTAGCACCTTTACGAAACAGAACCTTCTTTAGTTTGGCTGAAGCCAATGAAGCGATTGCATTGTTGCTAGTTGAGATGAATAGCAAACAGATGCAAAAGCAACCTTGGAGTCGAAAGGACTTGTTTGAAGAACTTGAGAAACCTGTTCTTCGAGACTTACCAAGAGAGAAATATGTTTTGGCACATTGGAAACAAGCCACAGTTCATATTGATTATCACATCGCACTAGATGGTTTCTACTACAGCGTGCCTTATGAATATGCAAAGAAACGTGTTGATCTGCGTTATACCCAAACAAGTGTTGAAGTCTTTTATAACAACAAGCGCATTGCTATTCACTTAAGAAAACAGGTGAAAAAGGGTAGAAAACATATTACCGTTAAAGAGCATATGCCTGAACAACATAGCTACCGTGATAAGTGGACACCTCAAAGATTCACAAGCTGGGCAGAAAAGATAGGTCCGTATACTGCTGAGTTCATAACAAACCTGCTGGATAGTAGAAAACATCCTGAACAAAGCTTTAGAGCTTGTTTAGGCGTCATGCAACTTGGCAAAAGCTACACAGAAGAACGTCTAGAAGCTGCTTGTCATAGGGCTTGCTTTTTACAATCATATAGCTATAAATCTGTTGAATCCATTTTGCAAAAAAAGCTTGATACTGAGACATTACCTACACCTAATAAACCAACAGAAAAACATCAAGATGCTACTCAACACCACCACCAAAACGTGCGTGGTCCTAGTTATTACCAAAAAGACCAAAAACAACAACATACTCTTAATCCTATAGAACTAGATATTTCAAAGGAGCTTAACTGATGTTAAATCATCCAACCCTAGAACAACTCAGAAGTTTGAAGCTTACAGGTATGGCACAAGCCTTTAGTGAACAACTTGAACTTGGTAGTCATGACCTCAGCTTTGAAGAAAGGCTTGCACTGCTTGTTGAACAAGAGGTGCTGTCTCGCAATAATAAACGCCTAACGACTAGACTCAGAAATGCCAAACTCAGACATCAAGCTTCTATCGAAGATATTGACTACAAACATCCTCGTAACTTAGACCGAAAAATGATGAAAAGTCTTGCTACTTGTACTTGGCTCAAAGATAAACATAATCTAATCATCACTGGCGCTACAGGTACCGGTAAAACTTACCTTGGCTGTGCGCTTGCTCAACAAGCTTGTCGTTTGGGTTTCACTGCGCTTTACAAACAGACCTCTAGATTGTTACAAGAACTGGTGGTTAGTAAGGGAGATGGTCGCTACTTAAGACTTTTGAATAGACTCACTAAAACTCATGTCTTGATTCTTGATGATTGGGGCTTGGATGCGCCTACTGCTGAACAGCGTCGTGTCCTCTTTGAATTATTGGATGAACGCTACGAGAGAAGTTCAACGCTGATTGTTAGTCAATTGCCTGTCAATCTTTGGTATGACAATCTCAACGATCCTACGCTTGCAGATGCCATTCTTGACCGTGTTATTCACAATGCTTATCGTCTTGAACTTAAGGGTGAAAGTCTTCGGAAAACTAAGTTGAGCTTGACTAAAGACATACCTAGCAAGTCATAATAGAAAAGGCTTTCGTCGCTTCGCTCCGACCTTGCCCTTTTTCACAATTCTTGCTGCCCATTTTCAGCAGCGCCTGCAGTTTAAGACGAAGCTTCAAAAAATCCTTCAAGAAGAAATTGATAAACGCGGAGATTGTATTCCTATTATTTGTGTAGACCCATCTCCTCAACCTCAGTGCATTACAGAAGCTATCGCAGCAGCTACGGTACGAATTTATACCGAACTTCAGCCTTGGTATTGGCAAGAGGTTTACAG
>CALHRJ010000276.1 GCA_938038395.1 uncultured Deinococcales bacterium
AGTGTCCAGACAGTAAGCTGGGCAAAACCGAAGCTGAAAAGCGCAAGGCTTAAAAGTAAAATTCCGACTTTCTTCATAGTTTCTTCCTTCCAAAAGATGGGGTTAGTAGATTTTTGTGTTCCACCATCTTGCAAAAGCCTAAAGTAGTGTGTGTTTTAGTGTTTTCACTAAAACATTTGGCTAATAAACATAAATTATGCATCATGTTTACCAGACCTTAAATCATGAACTGAACTACGTTCGATAAGTTCATAGGAGATAGTTGTTTCACGAGCACGTTTGAGTGCTTCATCTGGAGCATCATCTAGTTCACCTAAGGTATCTAGAATTTTGAATGCTGCGACTTCACCCATCGACTTTCCGGGTTGTCGAATGGTTGTTAGTGGTGGGTCTAAGTATTCTGCCCACGGTAAATTATCAAAAGCGATAACTGATATGTCTCTCGGAATATCTAAGTCGTGTTCTTTAATGGCTTTGTAAGCGCCAGCAGCTATCCTATCGTTACCACAAAATATAGCAGTTGGGATTTCGTCATCATTTTGCAGTAAAGTTTTTGCTGCTTTGTAACCACCGTCTTCGGTGCCGTCACCTTCTGCAATAAAATTGCTTGACAGATTGGCTTGTTCTAATGCATCCGTGAATGCATTGAGGCGTGTACGTCCATCATGCCGAGTTGCTGTAATATGGGCGATTTTTTTATGCCCTTTTTGGATTAAATAATTGGTTGCATCTTGGGCCGCTTGGTAGTTATCAATACCCACCGTTAGACCATTTGTATGGGCACTTGAGTTTATAGATTCACCCAGTGATTCACTTGTTGCCTTACTTGTAGCCTCACGTTGGATAAATACAGTTACGTAAACATTTTTTAGAAGCTTAGATAATGTGCTTTCATCTAGGTCACTGCCGATTAGGATTAGGGCATCTATTTGGCGCTCTAAAAGGAGCTCGAGCGCAGACTGTTCTTGCTCTACATTTCTATCGCCACTTACAAGTATGTACTGCAAGTTGTACTTATTAAGCACATCTTCAATTCCTCGTGCCATCTGTGCATAAAGCGCACCTGTAACATCTGGAATAAGCACACCAATAACACCTGACTTACCCATAACCAAACTACGAGCAACGTTGTTACGCCTATAACCAAGTTCTTCAATAGCGCTTTCAACAGTGTCTTTAGTTAAGTCACTAACCTTACCCTTATTGAGCACACGTGAAACCGTAGCCGTAGAAACTCCTGCGGCTTCAGCAACATCAATAATGGTTGGCATGCGTTTATTCACTAATACCTCTAGTAACCTTAAGTATTTGAAATAGCTAACAAGCTACCCGCTTGCTTTGAACTAACACTCTAAATGTAAACGTTTACATCTACTAGTATGACTTATTCAAGTGCAATGTGTCAAGATAGGCAAAATTTAAGGTAACAACAATATCTAAAAGGAGGTATCTTATGAGCAAGTTATTGAATGTTGGTGTAATTGGTGTTGGTGGCATTAGTCATACTCACATGCCTGGTTGGCAAGACTCAGAACATGCACAGGTAATTGCAGGGTCAGATATCAACGAAACAGGTCTTAGTGCTTGGGGTAAGCAGCACAACATCACAACGCTTAGTACCACAGTAGAAGACTTACTTGGCAATCCTGATATAGACATTATTGATATTTGTACCCCAAACATGTACCACACTGAGCTTGTTATTGCAGCTTTAGAAGCTGGTAAACATGTTATTTGTGAAAAGCCTTTAGCGCCAAAACCAGATGATATACGAAAAATGATTGAGGCAAAAAATGCTTCAGGCAAAGAACTCATGACTGCTCAGCACTTCCGTTTTAAAGGCAGCTCTCAAGCCATGAAAAAAGAGATTGATTCAGGTGTTTTGGGAGATGTCTATCATGCTAGAGGCTGGATGCTCAGACGCAATGCCTTTATACCAACACCAACTTTTATAGAACAAAAACACAGTGGGGGTGGGGCTTGTATAGACATCGGCGTACATATTCTTGATTTAACACTTTGGTTGATGGGGAATCCAAAACCAATTTCTGTAAGTGGTACAGCGCGGACAGAACTTGCTCATAAAGAAGGTCAGTTTAGTAAATGGCGCATGGATATGGACGTGCCTGATACTTGGGATGTCGAGGAATTTGCCAATGCCTTTGTTCGTTTTGATAATGGTGCAACCATGATGTTAGAAGTAAGTTGGTTGTTGCATCACGACACACAAGGCGAAGATATGCAGTGTTGGTTGTATGGCACAGAAGCTGGCTGCCACTGGCCTAGTACACAATTTTTAGAAAGCAATTTAGAAAGCAAACAACTCTATAACCGTCATTTACAACTTACGGATGATGCTATGGAAGCACATGCTTTTGAGTGCGTTGAATTTGCGAGGGCATTAGCTGAAGGACGACCTTCACCTGTGCCACCTGAGCAATCTTTGGATGTTATGCAGATTCTTGATGGGATTTATAGAAGTCAGGAAGAAGGTCGAGAAATTCGCTTAGACAGCTAGAAGCTAAAACATTTTTTTCATAAACCATCTATTGTGATTTTGAGGATAGTGTTGATCGCCATTGCTCAGTTTCCCAAAAACTTCATAACCAAGTCTTGTATAAAACGCCATCGCTTTAGGGTTTGAGGTATCAAGCCATGCACCGTGGCACCCATCCTCTTTTGCTTTTGTTTCAACCTGGTGCATCAACGATGTACCTAAACCATTACCTTGATAAGCCTCTTCAACCCAAAGGATTTTTACAAGAAGCCAACCATAGGATGTACTAGCAACTACACCGCCTATTAGATTGTTTTTATCTTCAGCTACTAAAGTGTAGCTATTGTTGTCTGATTGAGTTTGTATTTTGTGTAGCGCTTTAAGTAAATTGACCTCAAGTTCTTGAGCACTATCTTGAGTTCCCTCACCTATACTGATATTAGCTCTGTTTAGTGACATGTAGACCTAAAGCTTGACCCAAGTTTTTGTTTCATGGGCTTTGTAAATAGCTTCCATAACAGTATTTTGATAGGCGCATTCATCAGCAGAAATCAATTCAACATCTTTACCCGATATGGCATCTAAGAATAGTTCGAAGGCGTGAGGTTGAAGGTCGGGTAGGTCAGTCCAGAT
>CALHRJ010000277.1 GCA_938038395.1 uncultured Deinococcales bacterium
AATGGCCCAGAGGCTGGTAAGCCTGGTTATGACCTTTTGGCTCAAGCTATGACTGGTTTTATGAGCATCACTGGAAGTCCAGACGGTGATGGCTACCGAGTGGGTGTGGCTATTATTGATATATTGGCTGGACTAAATACAGCAATCGGAATATTAGCTTCGCTCTATGCTCAGGAGACGGGTGACAAGAAGGCTCGAGCCCGTTTAGTAGAAACCTCCCTATTCGAAGCTGGTCTTGCCTCTCTAGTCAACATAACAAGCGCACACCTATTAACTAAAAAAGAAGCCAAGCGTTACGGCAACGAGCATCCCAGCATCGTACCTTATCAACAATTTACTTCAGCAGATGCACCCCTTGTTATCGCAGCAGCAAACAACGGACAGTTTGCACGCTTAGCAATTGCCTTAGATAAAGAAGAATGGTTAGAAGACAGTAGATTTTTACAAAACCACGATAGAGTAGCTCACCGTGATGTGCTGATACCCATGATTCAAGACATCGCGAATACTCATGAGCGCACAGAATTACTAGAAAAGTTACAGGCACATGGTGTGCCTTGCGCTCCTGTATCTACCATCTCTGAGGTCTTTCAAAATGACCATGTTACAGCTCGAGCTATGCTTCTTAGCTGTGAACATCCTACACTTGGAACCATGCCAATCGTTGCCAATGCTTTTAAACTCGATAAACAAGCAACACCAGTCTATCGACATCCACCCTTGCTTGCAGAACATCAAACAGAGATTGAGCAAGAGCTAGATCTATAAATCTTTAGGTATACTAAAGCCTATGAACGATTCATTTGCAACCATTGGTAGCGGCTGCTTCTGGTGTACCGAAGCTGTCTTTCAAGAACTTAAAGGTGTTAACTCTATTATACCTGGCTATACAGGTGGGCGCAGACCTAACCCAAACTACGAGCAAATTTGTACAGGTGTAACAGGTCATGCAGAAGTCATCCAAATTGGTTTTGATGCTGATGTCTTGAGTTATGAAATGCTCTTAAAGGTTTTCTTTGCTACCCACGACCCAACAACGCTAAACCAACAAGGAGCAGACAAAGGCACGCAGTATCGCTCCGTCATTTATTATCATGACGATGCTCAAAAAGAGATTGCCGAAGTCCTTAAACAAGACTTAGACAATCAAGACATATTTGCTAGTCCAATTGTTACTGAGATTTCTCCCTTAGGCATCTTTTACCCTGCGGAAGACTATCACTTAAATTATTTCAAAAACAATCCTGAGCAAGCCTACTGTCAATTTGTTGTCGCACCAAAGGTCATAAAGTTCCGCAAAGACTTTTCTGAGCAGTTACAATAAACTATGTATTCATTACAACATCAAAATGCAGTTATTACAGGTGCTAGTAGTGGCATTGGTCGCGCTATAGCGATTGATTTAGCCAAAGCTGGGGTTCAAAAATTACACTTACTAGGCAGGAACGAAGAACGTTTAAAAACATTGGTTGCTGAATTACAAGTACACAATACAAGTTGCCATTACAACCTCGTAAATCTTGAAGATGTAGAAACTATAGAAACGTTTTGCAACGACTTTACATCGAACAACACCACTTTAGATATACTTATTCACAGTGCAGGTGTTGTGCATCTCTCAAGCTTAGAACAATCAGATATTCAAAATCTTGACCACCAATATGCCATCAATTTGCGTGCGCCTTTTCTAATTACTCAAAAGCTACTTCCTTTAGTCAAAGCTTCCAAAGGCGATATTGTATTCATCAATTCTGGGGCAGGTTTAGAAGCTGGACCAACTTGGAGTCAATACGCAGCTACTAAACATGGTCTAAAAGCTTTAGCAGATTCACTGCGTTCAGAAGTCAAAAAGGATGGCATTCGTGTTATCAGCATCTACCCAGGTCGAACCGCAACCGCAATGCAAGAAGATGTTTATGCTATGGAAAATCGCAATGATTATGATTCAACGACATTGGTACAACCTGAAGATATTGCTAAGCAACTAGTAACTTCACTCAGTATGTCAAAGGCTGCGGTAGTTTCTGATGTTAGGGTTAGGACCTAATGTTTTAATTTTGTTTTTTGATTTACTTACATATTCAACCAGTCAAAAAATCCAATAGAATCTTTTTTGGCTGGTGTTTTATCTAGAGTAATGTAATTGGCTTGCATAATAGAGCCTAAGCGTTCTCCCTCAACACTAATCTGTTGACCTATAGCAATCTCCGTCCAAAACCCTCCTTGACTATAAAGCTTGCCGTTCTTTGCCAATAAAACGCTATCTTTAGAAATAGAAACATTCACCACGAAACCATCGGCTTCTTGCACTTGCAAGCTAGATGTTTTGACATTAAAAGCAAGTATTTCACCTTCAAGAAGCTTCGTATCTTTTTCGGGCTTTGAACTCAAAAACACTTTCTTAGCGACAAACACACCTTCTTTGTAGCTACCTTCAATATCAATATTGTCCCCAACATTCAATCTATCCCAAAACTTAGTTGCTGACAATTTACCTAAGGTAGTATGGTTTATCGTTGTGGCATCACTTACAACAACGACCTGATTTTTACCTTTTAGCATGATTTCTTTACTTTTAACTTCAAAAGCTTCAACTTCACCAAACACAAAAGGTGTTGTATCTTCATCTTCAAATTTTACACTTTTCGCAACAAAACTATTATTTTCGAAGTAACCAGTGACTGTGAGCTGATCAGCAGGCTCGAGCCTTTCCCAGAACTCATTCACCACAATGCTTTCCGCTAAGTGAATATCTTGAATACTAATATCGCTAGCAAGTCTTACATTTATAAATTCTTCAGATGGATTGTCCAAAACTGTTTGTTGACTTATTGAATCCGCAAGTGTATCTATATAGCTATATAAGCGCAAAGCAATGTTCTCATCTTGAACAAACTCAACTGTTCCACTTAAGGTCTGAACCTCTAACTCTTTATTTCCTAAAAACAAGCGACTAGCCTGTAAGGTGTTACCGACTATTTGACCTTCAACTTCAATATCATCATTAATAGATAGTAGATGCCAAAACTCTGTTGAGCTCAAACTAACTTTATCATCGCCACTTTCAAACATCTCAGTAAAATCATTAACCGTCACCTCAAGTACCTTTGATGGCTTTGAACCAAACATCCATTCGACAGTCAAATCAATTGTCTTTTCAGTTAACTGATGCCCAGTAACCGTGCCGTAAGCATAAACAGGTAAGTCTTTTTCAGCTTTTAAATAAAGTCGTTCAGCTTCCAGCAATCTGTTCTTCAGAACCCCCTCGACAACAACATGTTGTCCTGGCACCAATTCGTCTCGTTCTGACATTACACGACCATCACTAGAAATCAGCTGCGCTTTACGGCCCAATCTTAACGACACTTCAGCAACCTGAGAGTCAGTGAGTCCATTGTCTTTTAACGACCACATATCACTGACCAATACAATCTGTGTCGCAGCATCATTTACTTGCTTAACAGTTCCAATAACCGCTCGATTACTCGCTTGTTCATCTAAAAGCCAAACAGAGGTAACACTGCCTTGCGTATCTAAGGCTTGTTCGCTATTATCACTGGTTGAAAAATCGGTTGAAGCAATCAAAAATACGGTATCATCTTCACTCAAAGCACGCCAAAAAGATTTTTTAGTCATGGCTTGTTTTGAGTAAGCATCATAAAAAGATGTCTGGTCATTTAAGACAGTTTCTTTATCCTCTGCCAGTACGATAACTTGCTTTCTTTTGTTAGCTGAAGTAACTTGCCCAAAATCGTAAGTTTTAGTCACATGTTGCATTTGTTGGGATTCAAGGACTGCAGCTTCTAATAAATCATTAACATTGTGGGCTTCAGTAGCAACAAAGCCTGAAAAGGTATCGTAAAAGCCATCTAAATAAACAAAATGGCCTACTTTTACAGAATCTAAAAGCGTTGAGTTTGCAGTAACAATATAGTTTTCACCATCATAAAGGCTTTCAACTTCAATCCAGTTCACATCTTTGTTTATAGGGTCATCACTATGTTGAACACGTTTAACCAAACCATCCAACCAATAGTATCCATGTGAATACTGTTGCTCCGACTGATTGAGAGTATCTGTATGCTGCTCGAGCGACAATAATCTCAAAGCGACATTACCAAGTTGAGTGTTTTTCAAAGCCCCTGTTTTATCGATGCTTGCAACATCTGCATTAGCTTCTTCAAGTTGAGTTTCTACTTCTTCTAAAAAAGGGTCCGCTTCAATAACAGTTGCTGGTTTAGCAGATATGAGACCGCAAGCACTAAGTGTCAACGTCAGCGTAAGTATAAGACAGTTAAAAGCAACTAATTTAAACATTGCTCTAAATTGTTTAGCCTGACCCATTATTGTTAGATTCTTCAACATTATAACTTACGCCTTTTGGTTAAAAA
>CALHRJ010000278.1 GCA_938038395.1 uncultured Deinococcales bacterium
CGCAATTCAAAGCAGAAGTGATTTAATTCAGTATGCAACCAATTTTGGTGGTGCAGCTGGGTATAGCTTTAATGTTATGTTGCCAACGGATACAGGTGTGGGTGTTACGGTCAATGTGAACCCAAATCAAGATAACCAGCAGCAAGCTACGCAACAACAGGCAGCTCAACAACAAGCTGCAGCTCAGGCTAGGGCGCAAGCAGAAGCACAAGCTAGAGCGCAAGCTGAACAACAACTCAGAGCACAAGCAGAAGCACAAGCTAGAGCGCAAGCTGAACAACAAGCTAGAGCACAGGCAGAAGCACAAGCTAGAGCATTAGCTGAACAACAAGCTCAACAACAAGCACAGGCACAAGCGTTAGCCCAGCAACAAGCACAGGCACAAGCGTTAGCTCAACAACAAGCACAGGCACAAGCGTTAGCCCAGCAACAAGCACAGGCTCGAGCCCAAGCAGAGGCGCAAGCTAGAGCACAAGCTCAGGCCAATACACAATCTAGCGGAACTATTGCATCAGCTACACCATTACCAACGGCAACAAGTGCAGTAGCGGCTAGTCCACGTAGTACTATTTTTACAGGTACTAGCAATGGTCAGGAATATTGGAACAGTAACATTGGTCTTCGTGGAGATAGTAGCGCAACCTTAACTGGCTACAGCGAAACCTATAGACGTAGCGAAGCACAGTTTATATCTTCTAAAGATATCAATACGCTCTATACATATTTCCATACGCAGCTTACTACGACAGGTTGGGATTCAAATTGGACGCAAAATGTTAGTACGAATGGTGGCACTGTAGTAGAGATTTCTAAAGGTGACTATATTCGTAGAGAATACCAACACGGTGGCAATAGATTGAGGCTCGAGCTTCTTCGCTTAAATGACAACAGCTATAAACTTGTTGCATTTTTGTACTTATAAAAACTACGTAACATACTTTGAGAAAAGCCCATCATGAAAATTGATGGGCTTTTAAGTTAGTTTCTACTGCTGCGCGAGTTATTTGAAGTCTTAAGAAATACTAGCTTGATTTGTAAATATCATGATCCAGTTTTTGCAAATATTCTTAAAAGAACCGAAAGATAAGCATTTTTAAAAGAGTGATATCAGTAGTAGTTAGCCATATGGATTTGCCCTAAAATAAGTCTGTAGCTTATAAAAAACAGATTTAAATTGAATGTCATAGCGTCTTTTTCAAGACTGATGTTTAATAAAATCATAAAGCTTGTTGCACTATGATTTCACTATAGGAGGTGTCTATATCTTTTAGGCGCATTAAAGCGGCCTAAGCTATCGAGCTTAGAGAATTCTCTGTAGAGTATGGTTGGTATCTAAGAACTATAAAAGTGTAAAAAATGGTGACTAAATATTGCACAAGGTCTTTACGTTAGCAACAAAAATATAAATATATTAGAAAAGCCCATCAATTACGATGGGCTTTTCTAGATGGCTCTATTAAACACTTTGTCCCAAATACCATGCCAAAGCTAAAACTCTAGTAAGCCATACGTTCTTTCTTGGTCTTAATTTCAGGAATACTCTCGAGTAGACCTTCTGATATTTCTTCTTCTTCGTAGTTACCTGTAATCTCTTCTTCTAGAGAACCAAGCTCGATTTCATAATTGTCTGTATTTTCATCTTCGAAACCATCATTAAGGTCAGACTGAGTTGCAGCCATTACAAAGGATTGTTGACTAGTTGCGTGGCGCAAACCAACGTCATACTCAATTAGACCTTTTGCATAGTACTGTGCCAATAGGTCATCAAAAAGAATCATACCGTCTGCTTTTGCATCTCGAATAGCATCGTATAGGTTATGGGTTTTTTCAGCATCTTTAACCAAATCACGAACACGTAAAGTACCTTTGAGAACTTCAACTGCTGCTATTCTGCCACCACCTGCTTTTGGTAAAAGCATTTGTGATAATACTGCGACCAAAGATTCTGCGAAGAGTGTTCTAGCTACTACTTGTTCGTGTGGTGGGAAGAGGTCCATCATACGCGTAACTGTTCTTACTGTATCGATTGTGTGCATAGTACTGATGACCAAGTGACCTGTTTGCGCTGCTTCAAGTGCTGCTGCTGCTGTGTGGTAGTCACGAATTTCACCAATCATGATTACGTCTGGGTCTTGGCGCATAGCACCGACTAATGCTTCAGAAAAGGTTTGAACATCTTTTCCTAGTTCACGTTGGACAATGATTGATTGTTTTGGTGTATGCACATACTCTATCGGATCTTCAACGGTCACAATCATTTTATTGGTTGCTTTATTGATTTCATCAATAACACGTGACATGGTAGTTGATTTACCTGAACCTGTTGGTCCAGTAACTAGGATTAAGCCTTTTTCTTGATTACATAAGTATTCAATAAGGCTATCTTCTATGTTTACAACTGCTAGTTGAGATTCATCGGCATTGATAACTCGAAATACAGCACTGACAGAGCCTTGTTGACGGAACATATTGACACGGAATCTGGCGTAGTCTGGAATGACATAGGCCAAATCTAGTTGTTGTTTTTCAGCAAAGATTTCTTTTTGCTCTTCATTACAAAGAATATCGATTAGACTTTCTAAGTATTCAGGGCTGAGTTTAGCTTGACCCACTGGTATAAGCTTTTTAGACTTGCGTCCGGCTGGGGGCATGTTTGCGTGTAAATGAATGTCGGAAGCGTCTTGCTCTACAAAGCGTTTAAGAAGGTCGTCAATATGCATAGCTTTAACTATAGGTGCATTTTTGGCACATGAATCATACAGTTAAGGGGCTGTTGAATGGTTATGTGAAAAAGCTAAAGCTCCGCTAAATATTTCAGGAGCGACTTATACAAAAGCTTGCTAAATCGATATATATTGATGAAAGTAAAAAGATGAATAGCTACTTTCTGAAAGTAATATCGTTTAATGTTATTCATTTTCTTTAATCGAGTAAGACCTAGAAGAAGGTTATAGAGGACAGTTCATTATGCACTAAGGTTTAAAGTGAAGGTTTTTAGCAAGTCTACGTTTTTTGAAAAGATGATTTTAGTGTTCAAAACACTAGTCATGAGAAGGTATATGGCGATAGACTGGCTAGCGTGCAGTATTTTATTGAGGCCTTACAGCAAGCTGTACAACTTATTTTCCCCTTGAATGCAGAAGTTGCTGATTCATTATGGCGTTCTTTGCGGGTGTCGAGCATTGCAACGGTACTTGCGAGTCTTGTGTCTATTCCACTGGCAGGTTTGATTGCCCTTAATCAGTTTAAGGGAAAGCGTTTTGTTGTTAGCCTTTTATCTACACTGATGGCATTGCCCACGGTTGTTGTTGGCTTGTTTTTTTATGGTTTGTTTACAAGACGTGGTGCGCTTGGTGCTTTGGATTTACTTTATACTGAATATGCACTTATTGCTGCTGAAGTTTTGCTTTCCTTTCCAATTATTACGCGTTTATGCATCACGGCACTTCATGGTGTCGATGAGCGTTTACGCCAGAGTTTGCGAACATTGGGTGCTAATAACAGACAGATACTCAAGTTCACGATGCGTGAGGCATTTTTAGGTATAAGCATAGCTGTAGTTACAGGTTATGGTCGTGCGATTAGTGAAGTGGGTGCTGCCATGATTGTCGGGGGTAACATCAAGGGAAGCACAAGAACTTTAACGACCTCAATAGCTTTGGAGACATCAAAGGGTGAATTTGCCACGGCTATGGCAATGGGGCTTGTTCTTTTAGCTGTTTTCTTTTTAGTGGTATTGGTTCTTAACTTGTTGCTCTTACGCTTAGAGGACGATTGAGATGCAAACTAAAACAGGTTCTATGACAACATTAGAAGCCCATAACTTAATTAAAACTGGTCGTGAGAAAAATAGAATTGAGTTGGAGCATTTTGTTGCTTCAGCAGGAGAGATTACTACCCTCATAGGGCCGAGTGGTTCAGGTAAATCAACTTTGATGAGGTTATTGGCAGGGCTCGAGCCCCCCGATGCAGGTCACATAGCCTTTGCTAATAATAGCGATCCACTCAGTCAAAAACAGTTACAAACGTACAGCACACTTGTCATGCAACAACCTGTTGCTATCAAAGGCACCGTTTTATTTAATTGCATGCTAGCACCTCTTTTTAAGGGTATTTCTAAGCCTGATTCAAAAGCTATTGCTATGGATTGCCTTAGGAAAGTTGGTCTTGCAGATTTAGCACAGGTGAGTGCTAAAAAGTTGTCTGGTGGTGAACTTGTGCGTTTGGCGCTAGCAAGAGCCTTAGCTAAAGATGCTGATATATTGCTTTTAGATGAAGCAACCGCAAATTTAGACCCAAGTAACATCGAACGAATTGAAAGTGTGATTAAACAAGAAGCTGCGGTGGGCAAGATTGTTTTAATCGTCACACACAATTTAGCGCAGGCACAGCGTATTGGTAATAGTACCGCATTCATTTATGAAGGTAAATTGATTTGCCAAGATGCAAGTGACGCAGTCAATGCAGAACATTCGAATGAACTTGTAAGAGACTTTGTTTCTGGTCGTTTAATCTATTAAAATTTGTGATGAGTTTTCACCTTTAGCTATTGATTATGCGCTATGCTAGTTTCAGAATGGTTAAGCTTTTTAGACAATTCAAAAATGTTTCATATATATCTTTGATACTTCTAGTATCGGTTTTGCTATTAAGCAGTTGTGCAGACCGTGTTGTAAGCACTAAAGAACAAAGTAGTAAAGAACTTTCAAAAGAAGTTCTTGAACCTATAGTTGCCACAAATGAAGTACTTAAAGATTTGCATGTTCGCGTACCTGAGACTATTCTTAGTGGTGAAGCATTTGAGATTCGTGTTACTACGATTGGTAGTTTGGGAACGAAGCCTTTTTATGAAGAGGATAGTTTGCAGCTTGATTTGGTGAGTAGTGTGGGGCAGCTCGAGCCCAGCCAACTAACCCTACAAGGTGGCATAGGTTCTATCCAACTAAGCCTATCTGAGATTGATTCAGCCATCAAAACTGCTACAATAACTGTTTCTACCAAAGACCTAAATCAAAACTTAATAAGTGCGGAAAATACCTTAAATATTCAGTAATTTGTAATAACTACATACTACAATAATGCCATGCTTGCTAAAGTCAGTTCGGCCGCAGTCCTTGGTGTAGATGCCTTCGAAGTAGAAGTAGAAATAGATATTTCAGGGGGGCTACCAAGTTTTATGGTTGTTGGCTTGCCTGACGCTGCTGTTCAAGAATCGCGTGAGCGGGTTCGGGCTGCCGTGCGAAATGCTGGCTTTCCATTTCCTGCAAGTCGGATAGTCGTAAATCTAGCCCCAGCTGATGTTCGTAAAGAAGGTCCAGCGTTTGACTTACCGATAGCAATAGCCGTTTTAGCAGCCCAAGGCGTGATTTCACAAAAGGCTTTAGAAAATGTTGTGGTTAGTGGTGAACTATCGCTAGATGGCATTATTCGTCCAATCAAAGGCGCAATAAATATTGCACTCTATGCTGCACAATCAGGCAAGGCTATGGTAGTTGTTCCACCTGACAATGCTGCGGAGACTGCCATTATAGATGAAGTCGAAGTCTTTGCCCCAGAAACACTTTTAGAAGCAGTAGAGTTTTTTCAAGGACGACGAAAATTAGACGCTGCTGTTGCTGAGACACTTGATTTTGAAGAACATTTCCTAGATCTAGCAGATGTAAAAGGTCAAGCTACTTCGAAACGTGCTTTAGAAATTGCGGCAGCAGGCGCACATAATCTTTTGATGAATGGACCACCAGGGTCAGGCAAAACGATGTTGGCAAGACGCTTACCAGGTATACTCCCGCAGCTTAGTAGAGAAGAATCTATCGAGGTGACTCGGATTCACTCAACTGCTGGCGTACTAAAGAAGAGTGGTTTAATTCAACAAGCTGTATTTCGTGCACCTCACCATACTGTTTCGGATGCTGGTTTAATCGGTGGTGGTTCTATTCCAAAAGCTGGAGAGGTATCTTTAGCACATAAAGGTGTTTTGTTTCTTGATGAGTTTCCAGAGTTCTCTCGCAACGCTTTAGAAGTACTAAGACAACCGTTGGAAGATGGGTTTGTAACAATTAGTAGGGCTCGAGCAGCACTAACATTTCCAGCAAAATTTATTTTGATTGCGAGTCAAAATCCTTGTCCTTGTGGTTACTTTGGCGATAGTGAAAAAGCCTGTACATGTTCACCAAGTACTCGGCAACGTTATAAAGATAAAATTAGTGGTCCACTGATGGATAGAATTGATTTACGTGTCACAGTACCAAGACTTATTGCTACAGATTTATTAAACACAGAAGATGGTGAGTCAAGCAGTGTTGTTCGAGAGAGAGTGTTGGCTGCTAGAACTGTAGCGATAGAGCGACAAGGTGTTGCAAATTCCCAATTAGCAGGACAAAATTTAAGAGAACATACTTGTCTTGATAGTAATTCTGAAGTTTTTGTTCAGGCAGTGATTAAGCAACTTGCTTTATCAGGTCGTGGCTATGACAGACTGATGCGAGTTTCTCGAACTATTGCTGATTTAGCTGGTGAAAAACAGGTTTCTGAAAATCATATTGCTGAAGCAGTTGCCTACCGTGATAATGATTTGTAAGGTATATAATCTTTTCTGTAATTACTGTCGTTCGAAGCCATAATTTAATAACTCAAATCTTGCACTTATTCAAAATACCTTATATTTCGTGCTTTTTCTGTATATTTATACTTTTGAGATTTTACAGGATATCTTGAAAAGCCTTTAGGATCAGTGTTTTTGAATAATGACCAAAATTGGGGATTGCGTCCAGAATGCAAATTTATGTGACTGCAAGATGTGAGATAATGAACTTGCAGGATGATAAATTCTACGATGCTTGCTTCAAATTAGATTTCCAGAATTAATGTGACTCTTAGTGATCAGATTTCATATCGACATATCGTCAGTTTGCTGCGATGCTGTTCATAAATGAACAGGGATGAGGAATTCCCCGAGTCTTGCCACGAAACAAAAAGAATCGACGTATGAATTGCCAAAGGAGATTTTCTTGTTGATATCCCATTGGCTTGTCGCAGGGTCCGTTTAGTAGTCATCTTGAAGACCAGTTTCAAAGAGGATGCTAATACTTACGATTCAAATCAATTTTTGACAAGCTGCGGACTTACGTTTGGGACAGGTCCAGATAACATAAATAAGTCAA
>CALHRJ010000279.1 GCA_938038395.1 uncultured Deinococcales bacterium
GATGCATTGCTACGCAAACTCACCTTGCCTGAAGAAGAGATGATGCTAGTAAGAGCCTTTCACCAAATTGGTGCAGTTGGCTGGTTAGCAGGAGGAATCCTCTTCATTGCTGCTGCAAGTTGGAAATCGCAAACTGCTAGAAATTGGATTGTTGCGGTCTACGGCATCATGTTTGGCTTTTTTGCAGTTGGTAACTTTGGCATGAGTGGTGGTAAGCCAAGCTTTGGTTGGATATCTTTAGCACTAGTTGTCATCCTTGCAGTTATTGGTAGAAAAGCTGATAGAGCAGTTAATGAAGGAGAGTTATAATGTTAGCAACGATTGCACTCATTATCTTAGTCTCTATATTGTTGTTTATTAGCATATTGCACATCTATTGGGCGTTTGGTGGTAAGTGGGCTTCGCAAGATGTCTTTCCTGTTTTAGAAGGAAATAGACAGTTACTAAAAGCTGGTTATATTCCGACAATTCCTACACTTATTGTTGCTGCTTTGCTTGTGGTCGCTGCGGGGTTGTTTCTTTGGTACGCTGGCGTAATTGCTTTAGCTTTACCTGAGTGGATTCGGAGTGTAGGTGTGTGGACTGTGACAGGTGTGTTTGCGGCTCGAGCCATCGGTGAATTCCGCTACGTAGGTTTCTTTAAGACAGTATATAACTCAGGCTTTGCTCGCTTAGATACCCGATTCTTTAGCCCCTTGTGCTTATTCATCGCAATATTAGCACTAATTGTAGTGATTGGATAATTGGTGATGACTCCTGATTTAGCAATTCGCATCGCTGGTGTTCTAGCCATCTTCGCAGCAGTTGGACACGGGTTTTTAGGCGACAAAATCCTTGTACGTCAAGGCAATGATGCCTTCACTCGTGTTTGTTTTCAGTTCGGCAGCTTGTCTTGGTTAGTTGGTGGCATCATGTTTTTACTTATACCGACTTATTTTAGTGGAGCTGAAAGAGGCATCCTCATCTATGCCTTTATTCCCATGTATCTTTTTGCAGCTATAGTCAATGCCTGGTTTACAAAAATGAAACACCTGGGCTGGGTGATGCTTTTAGCTGTTGTACTATTTGCCTTTATAGGCAGATAGGTCTATAAGTATTTGAGGATTTCTTTAGCAGTATCTGCTGCGCTTTTTGAGTCTGTAATGATTGTGTGGCTTTCAAAATCTGGGTAAGGACTAAATAAATCATAGTCGTTTAGTAAGTCTCTAAGCACTGCGGTATCTGAAATAGCATTTTTTGCAAGTCTTGAAGGATTCGTGACTCGTTTAGTTAGTTCTTCCTTAGAACAAGTTAGTTGTACTAATATAACTTCCGCACCATGTTTTTGAACACTTTCAATGATTGTTTTCATATAAGAATCATCCACTGGATGGGCATAGACTAATGTGAAAAGTAAGTCAACATTGGCTTTTGCTGCTTCTTCAAACATAAGCATACGCACAGCATCTACAGTTTTAGAAAAAGATGCATGACCACGTTCGAAGACCTTTTCAACAAAATCGATACTAATATGATTGTCAAACAGCTTGAAATTTGTTTGTGCTATTATTTCTTTTGCAACTGTCAATTTACCTACTGCAGGTGGTCCGTAAAATATTAAGAGTTTCATAGTTATAAAAACAATATCATAGTTCACAAAAGCTATCTACATACGTCCCTAAATCTTAAGGTATTTCCTAGAATCGTTGTCTAGAACAGTGTTTGGGACTTAATATTTACGAAGCCAAATAGAAATCCACTTGTTTGGCTTTATATTAGTATTGAAAACATATTTGCGTCACAGACACTATTTTTAGACCTAAGGAGTTACCCCCCAAGTACATAAAATGCTGAACGTAAATACCTAGGAGTAAATCAGAAGTCAATTAAAAGGCTGACATCTTGAGATAATGTAACTTGGTAAAGTGTGGATACGAATGGCTAAAAAGACAGAAATAGCTAATGATATAAAGAGTCTGCAAAAGCTGGTATTAGAGTTGCTAGAACGCGTAGGGCAATTGGAAGCTGAGAATGAAGAACTCAAAGCTGAAAATAAAGAGCTAAAGCGTCAGCTAGGGATGAATAGCAAAAACAGCCATAAACCACCAAGTAGTGATACATTCAAAAAGGCAAAGACGACATCGCAACTACCAAAAGAGCTAAAAGCACGAGGTGGTCAAAAAGGTCATAAGGGTAAGACTCTAGAACGAGTCAAGAATCCAGATCATATGAAGGTCTATGTGCCAAAAAGCTGTAGCTGCTGTAAACGACAATTTGATAAAGATGAAATAGACGTAATTGAGAGACGACAGGTATTTGACATACCACCAATACGATTAGAAATTACAGAACATCAACTAGGCAGTGTGAACTGTTGTGGAATGACACATAAAGGGAAGTTTCCAAAAGACGTGTTGGCACCTGTGCAGTATGGTGCAGGGGTTAAAGCCTTAACAACAATGCTGTCTGTAGATTACCGAATGCCATTGCAGAAGATAGAACTTCTTTTTAAAGACCTATATGGCTATGCCATCAATAGCGGAACCCTACTGAAAAATTTAAAAGATGGATATGCGCTGCTAGAACCAACAGAACTACAAATTAGGCAGGGTGTATTAAAAAGTCTTGTGGCACACTTTGATGAAACCGGCTTACGTTGCGAAACTAAAAATTACTGGTTACACGTAGCAAGTACATCAACGCTAACTTACCTTTTTGTACATAAAAAACGAGGTATGCAAGCTTTAGAAAGTGCTGCCTCAATCATTAAAGATTTTAAAGGCACAGCTGTTCATGACTGTTGGCCAAGCTACTTTAAGTTTACAAATTGCCGTCATGCTTTATGTGTTGCACATTTACTCAGAGAACTTCGTGCATTGATTGAAACTGGTTCAAAATGGGCAAAATCAATGTTCAAATTCCTTAGTCAGCTCTATAAGGTTGAATATCCTCTTGATAAAGCTGCTGCAAGATATAAGCGTATTCTTAACAAAGCCAACAAAGAAGAACCTCCACCCACTCAAGGCCCTAGAGGTCGTCCAAAACACTCTAAAGGTCGTCGTCTTTATAACCGTCTGAAGAAATATCAGAATGGCGTTTTAGCCTTTGCTTTTGATAAAGATATTCCTTTCACGAATAACCAAGCTGAACGTGATATTCGTCCAATTAAAATCAAACAGAAAATCTCAGGTGGCTTTCGCACTGTTACTGGTGCGCAACAGTATGCTCGTATTCAATCTGTTATTTCTACACTCCGCAAGCAATCTATCAACATTCTTGAGGCTCTTCGTTCTGTTTTCAATCATTCTCAGATTCTTGCGCTAGAGACCTAAGTAGTTACATTGCCTTAAATATTTCGTTCTCTGGAGCACGGTAACGTAGTTGCAGCGTCTAAAGCTTGTTCAGGCGTCATAAGCTGAGTTTATGTAATGAAAAACAGCTTTCGGAAAATATTTATCATTAGCGTAAATACAGCAGAACCTGCATCATCTGGAAACTTGGCAATGGCTTTCATATCATCTTCGCCAAAAGCATAATAAAGAGAATCCAAATAAACACTGAAGCGTGTTTTCTATGATCGCACAAGTGGCAAGAAGAAAACTTCTGTACTTTCAAGAGTGGGTTTTTCTTCAAGTCCAATACTAAATTTGGTTTTAAATATAGTCCTAAATAATTTTAGAATCTGTATATCAGCATTCTGTAGTTATTCAGACTAGTTTCGCTGAGCTCTAATCTAAGATGCTGTCCACCAAAGCGATAGAAATCACTAATTGTCGAATTATCTAATATATTTCTTTCGTCTTGCCAATTTAGTGTCCAGCCAAGTTCATTCAAACGCTTTGTCATAATTTGTAAAAAGTCAGCTTGTTCACTTTCTGCTGCTACATTCAATTGCAGACGGTTAGTCACAACAATTTCTCTAGCAAGATTAAGTTCCATAACTTCCATGGTAAGATTAAAACGTGCTGGTGATTGTGCAAATGCTTGACTAACTAAAAGACCTAAAATTAATGTGATTAAGAATTTACGTAAGTTCATTTTTTCTCCAAATCTTCTCAACCCTTCAAAATTATCGAAAGGTTGGTTGAAAGTAACGCATGTAGCAGTTAACTTCAAAATGGAAATTTTAGAACTGATTTCCTAAATTCATTTTGGTGTAAAGCAATAATACTTTTTTACCGAACTTCTTATATTTCTAAAGATATACAAATGAAGGTATCTTGTTTCATAAAAACCTGTTGTGGCTGGTATAGAGATGACTGAGAAATTATGTTCTCCGTCATTTTTTTGTATAAATCTTTAGTACCCAAGGACCTCGCAAGCTTTTTCATTACCTACATCTATTAAGTCAACCTATTCAGACTTAACATCACTAAGTTTAGCTTCAACCGAGTGCCCAAGTCTCTACCACTTGGCCAACTCAGCGGCTTCAAAAAGTGCTCTCTTTACCTCATCTTAAAATAGAACCTTCGATACTTAACTTAAGCTATAAACAGTTCCTTGGCTGACCGAAGCTATAAACTTTATTACTCTTAGTTTCATTTTTACCTTCTTGATTTTGCAGTTCAAAGATTTCAGCATCAAGCTCTTTAACCATTGCCTGAATAACATCAGTAATTGTTTTTTTAGGGTCTTTCTTAGAGGCTAAAA
>CALHRJ010000280.1 GCA_938038395.1 uncultured Deinococcales bacterium
TATACCGTTGTGCTTCTGGACGAAGTGCTTGAACAGTTTGTCGTACTTGTTTGGCTCTACTTGTAGCCAATCGCAAAGGCACATCAAGTCTAATTGCATCAGGTGTTTCAGGTACATCTTCCGAAAACAAAAGTTGATAAATCATCTGCTGGGTTATGTCTAAAGCAAGTTGGTACAGGTCTAAGTCACCATTGTTCAGTTGTTGTACTCTTTCAAATGCCACTTTATACAATTTTTGTTTGAGTTCTTCTAAAGATGCTTTTTGAAACATTGGTTGAATCATTTGTCGTTGTTCAAACCATGAAGCTTTGTCTGTATTTGTTAATAAGCCTTGCCCCAAAACAGCTTGTAAGCCAGTCTTTCTACCGTCTCCACCTAGTTTTACGAAATTATCTTTTTCTTCGATAAGTATTTGCTGTGCAAGGTCTGGGTGGCTTGCCAAAATCATGTTACTGGTGCCCAAAGGTATTTGGACTAAATCGCCATGTGCCTGTTTGGCGTAACGCAAGGCAGCTAAGAAGTCTTTACCAAAGTGGATTACTTCTTCCTTTTCTACTTTGGGTACGGGGGGTGCTTGAGGTTTTTGATTCTTTGACATAAGGATAGATAATTTCAGCTTATTAGCAGTACTTAAAGAAGTTTACCGCATAGATGCTCTTTAGATATTTTGCACAAGTACTCAATGGGTAGGTTAAACGCAGTTTATCGCTGAAGTGCTAAGTAAGAATAGATGCTACAAGCATGGCGCAACGTTTCGTAGAATCGCTAAATAGAAAGCAAAATGAGACCACTATGCCTAAGTCAATAGAAATAGTAACCCCGACACTTCAGGATTTGGCTAAGGTCAATTTTAAATTGTGAACATGATTGATTAAAAATAGAACTAACCCTTTTACTATGCCAGTAAAGGGTCAATTCAGAGAAGAGTGTTTGTCAATAGAAATATAACACACTGACATTTCCTAGCCATTAAGTGTAAATTAAATTACAGTTAACGCTTATAGAAATTCATAGTTGTGAGTAGCTAAGCAAATCCATAAGGAAAGATACTCCGTTGAGAACTTATCTACAAATCATCTTTCATATTTTCCTTGCACTCTGCTCTAAACAACCTACTTATCTAAGCTACAAAATAGGTTAAACTAATTAAACAACTTAAGAAAGTTATTGAAGCAACTCAAAAATAAGATTTATTCAAATTCTCTTGAATGACATATAAGCATCTCAAAAGGAGCATCAAAACTATTATGAATCTAACAAAACTATTCAGCCTTGAAGGAAAAGTGGCTATCGTAACAGGTGCTAGTAAAGGCATCGGTGAAGCAATTGCTCAAGGTCTTGCTGCCTATGGTGCCAAGGTAGTGGTCAGCAGTCGTAAACAAGAGGCTGTAGATGCAACTGCTACTGCTATCAAAGATATGGGCTATGAAGCTACAGGCATTGCAGCACATATGGGTGACATGGATCAAATCAGTAATCTAGCTGCAAAAACTATTGAAACTTATGGCGGTATAGACATCATTGTGAATAATGCAGCGACCAACCCTGTGTTTGGTCCAATTGAAAATACTGACATAAATGCGATTGATAAAATCATGGACGTAAACCTTAAGGGTCCCTTTGAGTTAGCC
Source organism: uncultured Deinococcales bacterium (assembly GCA_938038395.1). Lineage (GTDB taxonomy): Bacteria > Deinococcota > Deinococci > Deinococcales > Trueperaceae > CALGZD01. The sequence continues at coordinate 1,632 of CALHRJ010000280.1, forward strand.
AAAGCTGCGTTGCCAAGTATGCAAGAACGTGGTGGTGGCTCTATTTTGAACATCAGCTCAATTGGCGGGGTTAAACCTGAAGCACAAATTGGCATGTATAGTGTTTCTAAAGCTGCAGTGATTAGCCTGACGCAAGTTATGGCGCAGGACTGGGGTAAGTACAACATCCGTGCGAACGTAATTTGCCCTGGGCTTATAAAAACCAAATTTAGTGAAGCACTTTGGCAAAACGAAAAAATTGCAGATCGCTTTACAGCTAATTTACCTTTACAACGTCTAGGTGAAACAGAAGATTTAATTGGCACTGCCGTATTCTTAGCATCGAATGCATCTTCTTACTGTACAGGTGCAACCTTCACTGTTGACGGCGGCTATCTTGTTGCTTAAGCATTTTCCTTTAGTATTTAGGCATGAAATTGGAGTTTTATGACAACCACAGTTGAAAAGAAAAGTTTTGAAGCTACCCTTAGCGAAATTGCTGCATTTGTAGAAAAACATATCTACCCGTTAGAACATACATTTTTACAAGATGGTTTTGGTGCAGTTTTACCACAACTAAAAGAGCTACGCAAAAAAGTTAAGGCAAAAGGTCTTTTTGTACCGCAAATGTCAAAAGATGTTGGTGGTATGGGTTTATCTAATTATGAGCATGGTCAAGTTAGTGAGATTTTGGCGCGAACGCCACTGGGGCATTATGCTTTTAATTGTCAAGCACCCGATGCTGGCAACATGGAAGTGTTGCACCAGTACGGTACAGATTTGCAGCAGGAGCATTTGCTCAAGCCACTTATAGCTGGCGATATTCGTAGTTGCTTTGCTATGACCGAACCTGAACATGCAGGTAGCAATCCAACCATTATGAGTACTGTTGCTACCAAAGATGGCGATGATTACATCATCAATGGGCACAAGTGGTTCACCACTGCTTTTGATGGCTCCTCGTTCACGATAGTCATGGCAGTAACCAATCCTGATGCTGAGGTTCCACATGAACGTGCCAGCATGATTATTGTTCCAAGTGATGCTGAAGGTTTGGTGCATGTGCGCCGTATAAAAATTGTGGGTGAAGAGGGTGAAGATCACCATAGTCACTCTGAAATTAAATTTGTAAATTGTCGGGTTCCACAAAGAAACTTACTGGGTGTAGAAGGTAAGGGTTTTGCGATTGCACAGCAACGCCTTGGACCCGGTAGAATTCACCACTGTATGCGCTGGATTGGTATTTGTGAGCGCAGTTTTGATTTGATGTGTGAACGTGCTGCTACCAGAGAATTATCGCCTGGTGTACCGCTTGCGAGTAGACAAACGATTCAAAACTGGATTGCTGAATCTCGAGCTGAGATTAATGCAAGTCGCTTGATGGTGCTTGAGGCTGCCAAGAAAATTGATGAAGAAGGTTCTAAAGCTGCAAGACAGGAAATATCCTTAATCAAATTTTATGTAGCAGATGTGCTCATGCGTGTCGTAGACAGGTCTATGCAGACACATGGTGCTTTAGGAATTACAGAAGATACACTTTTATCGTTTTGGTATAGGCATGAGCGTGGCGCACGGATTTATGATGGTGCGGATGAAGTGCATAAGAGTGTTGTGGCTCGTCAGATTATGAAGGGGTATGGGGTAAAGATTTAGACTCCTTTTTTGGGTTTAAAGGCAGATCCCCCCTAGCCCCCCTTAATAAGGGGGGAATGTATTTTTAGTAGTTATTGTGATTTCTTTTGAGGTTTCTCCTGTAGTTCAAAGTGATGCTTTGAATAAATTATTTACTTCTGCTTGGCGTGACCATACACCAACAGATTTTGATGTATTTCTAAGGCATTCGCAGTTCTATATTTGTGCCTATGACAGTGATAAATTAGTTGGTTTTGTAAAACTAATTGGTGATGGTGGGTTTCATGGTTTTTTACTTGATACTACTGTACATACGGACTATCAGAGGCA
>CALHRJ010000281.1 GCA_938038395.1 uncultured Deinococcales bacterium
CATCTGCAGGATAAGGGCTTAGTTTACCAGCTTCTTCTAAATCTTTAACAATTGCTAGGTATAAAGCGTTTAGGTTAGTCATGAGGAAAAAGAAATAGCTTATTGATTACTGAAATTCATAATTAGACTTTACGCTTTAGGCTTACTTAGGTCTTCTGCATAATATTTCAATGAACGATTATACCTTGGTAAGTAGGTCGATAGTGCTGACAAACTTAAGGTCAATGCTTCACGCTCACGACCTAAATCAGTAAGTGCCAGTGCAAGGAATGCATTCACTGCTGCGTCTAGTTCATCTGATTCAGCGTCCAATTCAGCAGTTAGTAAATCGGCAGCCTTTTGTGAATCACCCAAATTTCTGATTGAACTTGCCATTTGAATTGTGGCTCGTCTACGCCTTATACCTGTTAAGCCTTGTTCCAAGGCAGCTTGATAAAGGGGTACTGCTACTTCAGGATGACCAGTTGAGTCTTGGGCGCAAGCTCGTTCAAAAAGTCCGATAGCACTTTGTGGGGGGAGTTCTTGCACTAGGGTTTCTATCTGTTGGATAAAGTCATCTGCTGCGTAGGTGTCAAAGGAGTTCCAGAGCTCGAGCACATCTCTATCCCACCCAACACGAAACATAGAGCTATCCTCTTCACTATCATGCATAAGCTTTTGAAAGCCAACACGTTGCAACACAGCCATAGACGCTATGTTTGCTGATTCCGTATAAGCCACAACATCTTTTAACTTCATAACATCAAGTCCAAAGTCAACAACAAGCTTTGCTGCCTCTGTCATATAACCTTGCCCACGATAAGCTTCACGCAGTACATAGCCAATCTCACCAACATTGTCAGGATAGCCACGACTATAACCACAGTTACCGATAATTTCATTTGTTTCTTTAAGGCAGATTCCCCAAAGGATGGAGTCACCCTTTAAAAAGTCAGTATTACACTTTTCAAGAATGGTTAGGACATCAGCTTCAGTCTGGGCGAAAGCACCATCATATACTGTGATTTCTATAATTAAAGGTGCATCCTCTGGAGTGATTGCTCTTAAGATAAGACGATCACTTTCAAGTGTTGGAATCCTTTCAAAATAGTGCTTGGTAGTTTCAAGTTTATCAGTCATAAGATAGGATGATTGAGATTACTAGAATGTTCTGAACTAGTCCTAATTAAATTAGGACTACCTAAGCGATATAAATTAATATTCACAATATTTCTATAGTCCAGCAGCTTTAAAAGCCTCGCCAACAATCTCTTGTGCTTCATCTTGAATTTGCTTCAAATGTTCTTCACCCTTAAAACTCTCGCCATAGATCTTATAGATATCTTCTGTACCAGACGGACGTGCAGCAAACCAACCTTGTTCAGTCGTGACTTTCAGCCCACCTATCGCTGCACCATTGGCAGGGGCATGGGTAAGCTTTGCTGTTATGTCATCACCAGCAAGTTGCTTAGCCTTAATAAGCTCAGCAGGCAAGCTTTTCATAACGTCTTTTTGCTCACGAGAAGCAGGTGCCTCAATCCGTCCGTAGACAGGACTGCCAAACTCAGCTTCAAGTTCTGCGTAGTGTTCCGCAGGGTCTTTTTCAGTTTTGGCCATAATTTCTGCAGCAAGCAAATCAAGAATAAAGCCATCTTTGTCAGTTGTCCAGACAGTGCCATCATGTCTTAAGAATGATGCACCTGCTGATTCCTCCCCACCAAAGCCATAAGAGCCATCTAGTAAACCATCTACAAACCACTTAAAGCCAACAGGTACTTCTGCAAGTGTGCGACCAAGTTTTTTCGCAACATGGTCAATCATAGAACTCGATACGAGTGTCTTGCCAATAGCAGCATCTTGCGACCACTCTGGACGGTTTTGAAATAAATAATTGATGGCTACAGAAAGATAATGATTTGGAGCTAGCAAGCCAGCTGCCTTGGTGACTATGCCATGCCTATCGTAATCAGGGTCGTTACCAAAAGCAATATCGTAGTCTTCTTTTAAAGCAATCAAGCTCGCCATAGCATAGGGAGACGAACAGTCCATGCGTATCTTGCCATCTTTATCAAGCGTCATGAATGAAAAGCTTTGATCAACACGCTTATTGACAACATCAAAGTTAATGCCATAGTGCTCAGCCATTGGGTCCCAATAGGCAAGTCCTGCACCACCCATAGGGTCTACGCCAATCTTGAGACCTGATTGCGCAATAGCGTCCATATCTACAACATTTTTTAAGTCTTCTATATAAGGCTTAATATAATTATATCTATGGGTTGTTTCTTTAGATAACGCACCTAGGTAAGACATCTGTTGAACATCCACTAAATTATCGTGCAAAATCTGATTTGCTCGGTCTTGAATCCAACTTGTTGCGTCAGTATCGGCTGGACCACCTGTAGGTGGGTTGTATTTAAAGCCACCGTGGCTTGGTGGATTGTGCGATGGCGTTATGACGATGCCATCGGCTTGGACGCCTGCGTTCTTTTTGTTGTGCGTCAGGATTGCATGCGAAATTACAGGTGTTGGCGTGTAACCCATGTCTTCATCTATATATACATCTATGTCATGTGCTGCTAAAACTTCCAAGGCGGTTATGAAAGCAGGTTCAGAAAGTGCATGCGTATCCATCCCTAAAAAGAGTGGACCTGTGTAGCCTTGCTCTTTACGGTACTCAGCGGTTGCTTGGCATATAGCAAGAATATGTTCTTCGTTAAAACTTGCTTCAGTAGAAATACCACGGTGTCCTGAAGTACCAAAGCTTACTTTGTGGGCAATATTTGTGGTATCTGGTTGAATACTATAGTAGTGCGAAATAAGTCTTGGAATATTATCTAAGTTTGTGGCTGGTGCAGGCTGTCCAGCTAGGGGATGTTTTGCCATTGGAATTTTTTCTCCTCAAGAAAAATTGTTTTAGGTGTTTTGATTTGGGGTTGTTTAGTTTGAGATATTTCAAGAATGGATTTATAGATAATACGTAGTTCATTTGCTACGTTGTAGATAGGCTTGTTCACAGCTCGAGCCTTCATAAATCCCTTCACCTTATCTAGAAACACTCATATACAACCTATTTCTTCACGAAATCTTTTTACTAGTTCTAGTTTACCCCAAAACAGCGTATGTCACTGACGCTTTGCTTATGCTTTCTACAAACAATGAAGCTATGAGTCTTAAGTGGCGTGTTGCGCTTGTTATATCAATACTTGCTATCTTACCAAATATAGTTATTTGGGTACTTCTGCTACCTAGTTGGGAAGCAATGGGTATAAGCTTTTTACTGCCTTTAGTAGGTTGGTTAGTACTATCGGTTGTGATTGCTATCGTCATTGGATATTGGCTATCACAACAGTTGTTACAGCCACTTAGTACACTTACAAATCAAGTTCACCTATTGCGAGCTAAACCAAATGAGTTACACTCTGCAAAACTTGATATAGAAAATGCACCACAAGAAGTAGTTGCCTTCAGCAATGCCTTTAATGACTTACTTCAGCGCATATCGACCGAACAATCCCGGCGCAATGCTTTTGTAGCCACGCTTATGCATGATTTAAAAACACCGCTTGTTGCAACGAACAACGTTTTAGCCATTGTGCGTGATAAAGATGACCTAAGTAAAAATGACCGCTTGCATCTTGTCAATCAAATTATTGATGAAAATGAACGCTTGATATCACTGGTACAAAAGCTTGTAGTTGCTCATAAATTTGACCGAGAAGGTGTACAACTCCGTAAAGAATCAACTGATTTAGCAGTATTGGTTAACCGAGTTGTAGATAACTTGCGAACTGTAAGTGAACAAAACAATGTGAGTATTTCAGTAAAAGGTAGTGCAACAGCAGAAGTAGACTCACAAGAGCTAGCAAGGGCTCTTTATAATCTCATAGGTAACGGCATGCGGTATGCCAAATCTGAAATCGAAATCACCATTTTTAAGGGACTCATCCGTATACGAGATGATGGTCCGGGCTTACCTGCTCCAATTGAAAAGTTAGCACAACCCTTTAACAATCAACCTATCACCATTGCAGGTAAGAGCTATAGCGCAGGCACTGGTGGCTTGGGTTTGTTTATTTCAAGACGTATCATTGAAGCACACGGTGGCAGACTCACTTCAGAAGAAACAGGCTTTGAAGGAACAGTTCTTCTTGTTTATTTAAACAAAGCATTTACAAAACAACCTAGAAAAAGCATAACAAACAAGCAAATAGATGTACATTTGCCAAAAGCCGCATAATAAGTAAATGTGCAAAATTAGGTTACATTATTTGATTAGGCACTAAACCTCAACAGGGCTTAATATTTGACACGATTGTAGATTCAAAATAGTCAAACATAATTTTGCCTTGGTACTTCATTCAAATCTTTAAGCAGTACCTACTTCTCTTAAACCCTAAACAAAATTCTTGAATGAGACTCACTATGTCTAAATCCTTACAAAATGCTAGAAACGTTAGGGATTTCTTAATAGAACCTTAACATTATGATCTTGTTTATATACTTTTCATGTGAATCCTGTAAACTAAAATTAAATATTAGTTCAGTTTTGTAGGAGGAGGTGAACATGGCGTTGTTTAAAAGCAATTTGCTAAATAAAGACTATTTCTCTACTTTAGTGCCAACAACATCAAATAAAAACGGAAAAACCAAATTTAAGGTGACATCCGCAGACGAACATTCAGATAGTGGTTTACGTCATGCATTAAACCAGAGTCCGACAGAAAGCAGTATACAAATTAGCTTTGATAGAAATATCAGTAGTATACATTTACGTGGACCTATTCGCATCAATCAAAATAGAAAAGTATTGCTGCATGCAGATAAGGTTAGCCTTATTCAAACAGGTTTGGGAAGTATCTTTGAAGTTGAAGAAGGTAGTGAGCTTTATTTAGTGGGTTTTAGCCTTGAAGGTGCAAAATCACAAAGTGCCTTAGTAAATTCAGGCAAATTGATACTTAAGTCTTGTGTTGTTCAATACAATGAGCGTGGTGCAATTCTTAATAAAAATAGCCTAGAAGTTGAAAGTTGCCTTTTTTATAAGAATCATTCACCCCTTGGTGGTGCTGCCATTCGCTTACCAGATAGCAGTACTAAAGCAATTATTAAAGATACAAGTTTTAGCCGTAACAAATCTCGAGATGTAGCAGGTGCAATTTATTCTAAAGGTGATTTACTCATTGAAGGTAGCGCTTTTAGTGAGAATACTGCTTCAATTCAGGCGCCTAAGCATCAGCATCTTTACTATGATTCTAGTCGCACACAGATTGTAAAATCACATATCTAATACTCTAAGGCTCAAAATTTTTAGACTTTATGGCACTTGGTAATAACCAAGTGCCTTTTTCATTTCTTAAAACTTTCCCAACACTCAGCAATTGAAAAAAGATTTTAACAACGAGTACAGCGACAAATGATAATTCAAAGAGTAGGTTTTGAAGTGTAGTACTGTAAACACCTTATGGGTACTGAATATTAAATCTAATTTAGATTTTTATTTATTAAAGCACAGGCAACGCTATTACTTCAATGTTGAAGACCATAGCCAATAGCAACATCCGCATGAGGCTAAGCTATTTTGAGGCTACATAAGGCTAAGTCATTTGATGATAAGGTTAATGTTTTAAATGCCAACCACGTTCAAACTTCAAGTTTGTATTTTTCTAACAACCATAATGCTTTCTAAATAAGAATTAATACAGTAGTATATAAATATGAAATTATTGTGGTTCTGTTGTGTGTTGTTTTTTTGTAGTATTTGTTCTTTAGCCTATTCAAGTAGAGAAGTTGTTACTGAACACGTTACGGTTGTTTATTCTAATCCTGACCATCTTGCCTATGCAAAGCGTGTGGCTTATGAGGCTGAGCAAGCTTTAGATAAGTTGATTCCGTTGTTT
>CALHRJ010000282.1 GCA_938038395.1 uncultured Deinococcales bacterium
GGATCATGCGGAGGATTTGGGTGGGGTGTTGGATTATTTGAATATTACGAATGCTGTCCTAATAGGTGTTTCGGTTGGAGGAATGATTGCCTTAGAGCTTACCCGATTAAATCCAACAAAAGTGAAAGCTCTGGTCCTCTGCGACACAGGTGCAAAAATCGGTACAGAAGACATGTGGAATGACCGTGTTAAAGCACTTCACGAAAACGGCATGGCGCATCTTGGTGATGCAATCGTTAGTCGTTTCTTTGCACCAAGTTTTGCTGAAGAACAACCAGTTGCCTATCAAGGTTATAAAAACATGCTCGTTCGTACAGACTTAACAGGTTACACAGGAACTTGCGAAGCATTAAGAGATGCAGATTTACGTGAAGCAGTAAAAACTATAGAACAACCAACTCTCGTGCTAAATGGTTCTGAAGATATGGCGACACCTCCCAGTTTAGGTCAAGCATTAGCAGAGGCTATGCCAAATGCTAGCTTTGAACTTATTGATGGTGCTGCCCATCTACCTTGTATAGAAAAACCAACTGACGTAAGTAATAAAATACAGACTTTTTTGAAAGGTTTGAATTAAGATGCCAGATTCCAAAACAACCCAAGACGTATATAACGAAGGCATGGTCAGACGCCGAGAGATTCTAGGTGACGCCCACGTCGACCGTGCAGAAAAGAACAAGAGTGAGTTCGATGCAGACTTCCAAGAATTCATCACCAAATATGCCTGGGGTGAAGTCTGGACACGTGATGGTTTAGACACCAAAACACGCCATTGCATAACCATAGCGATGATGGCTGCACTTGGCAAAGAACACGAACTTGCCATGCACCTAAAAGCCACCGTAAACACTGGTGTCAGTCAAGATGATGTTAAAGAAATACTTCAACAAGTGGGAATCTATGCAGGCTTACCCGCAGCAAATACAGCTTTCGGTATTGCCAAGAAAGTTTATGCAGAGCTAGAAACTAAAGAGGTGTAAAGTGGCAGACGATAACAACTCGAAACTAATAAGTACTTTAGACCGCAGTGTGCATCCACCGCATCTATATCCAGCTTATACATCAACCGTTAAACGTGCGCCAGCAAATGCACTCATGCCAGTTGCTCAAAAGATTTCAGACCTGACAGGTCCAACCTATGGCGAAGGGACAATTGGTGAACTAGATAGTGATTTAACTAAAAACTCTGTGGTGAACGGTGAGCCCGTTGGTGAACGAATTATAGTGGTTGGTCGTGTACTCGAAGAAAGTGGTCGTCCGGTTCCAAATGCACTTATAGAAATTTGGCAAGCTAATTCTACAGGTCGCTACATACACAACCGTGACCAGCACGATGCCCCACTAGACCCAAACTTTCGTGGTGCAGGACGTTGCCTGACCAATAGTAAGGGCGAATATAGATTCGTAACAATTAAGCCTGGTGCTTACCCGTGGCGCAACCATGAAAATGCATGGCGTCCTGCGCATATTCACTTATCTGTATTTGGGCGCAACTTTAATTCTCGCTTGGTAACTCAAATGTATTTCCCTGGCGACCCACTCATGGCTTTAGACCCCATCTATTTAGGCTTACCAGAAAAGGCACGACCACTACTCATTTCATCCTATGCCCATGACATTACTGAACCTGAGTGGGCACTTGGTTACCGTTTTGACATCGTACTCAGTGGCAGTCGCCAAACACCTTTTGAATAGTTGAATAGGAAATAAATAATGACTGAACAAAAAACACCCCTATTGCAAACCTCTAGCCAAACCGTTGGACCCTTTTTTCATTACGGATTGATTTTTGGCGAAGAACACATTCTTGTAAATGAGCACACGCTAGGTCAGCGCATCATAATCACTGGCACGGTTTTCGATGGTGATGGCGAGCCCATTCCAGATGCACTTGTTGAGATTTGGCAAGCAGATGTAAACGGTTACTTTGATCATCCTGAAGATCCAAACCATGACAAAGCTGATAAACATTTTAAGTATTTTGGGCGTTCTGATACAGTTAAGAATGGCGTCTATAGTTTTAAAACAGTTAAGCCTGCGGTAGCCACCTGTAATAATGATACTCAAGAAGCACCTTATGTATGTGTAAGAGTATTTTCCAGAGGAATGCTCATACATGCTGTAACTCGCATGTATTTTCCAAACGAGAAAAATAACGAGACAGACGTACTTCTCAATAGTATTGATGCGAATAGAAAACAAACTCTCATTGCAAGGTTAGTGGAAAACAATGATTTACCAACTTATCATTTTGATATCCATCTTCAAGGTGCTGAAGAAACTGTTTTTCTAGATTTATAAAGTTACTAGATTCCTAAAGGCTACCTATGGCGTTTTCCCCAACTGACTCAAAAATATTCTCACCTCTTTTTAGTGATGAGACTGTCAGTCAGGTATTTTCTGACGAAGCTTATATTGCTTACTTGATTCAGGTTGAAGTGGCACTGGCTAAGGTACAAGCTGAGCTAGGTATTATTCCTACACATGCAGCTCAGGTGATTGCAGAGTGCGGCTCGAGCCTCCCTATAAACTTCCCAGAACTAGCAGCCGCAACCGAAAAAGCTGGCGTACCCATAACAGGCTTACTGGCTCAATACAGAACTCATATAAAAAAAACAGATGTTGAAGCTGCCACCTACCTACACTGGGGTGCGACTACCCAAGACATCCTAGATACTGCCTTGGTATTACAAATAAGAGATAGTCTAAAAAGTATCGAAGAAAAGCTTAAAGAAGCTATTCAAAACTTTGCAACGCTAGCCGATCAACATCGCACTACGGTCATGGCAGGGCGCACCCATTCACAACAAGCTTTAGCCATGCCCTTTGGCTTAAAGGTCGCTGGCTGGATTGCACCACTCTTAAGACATTTAGAGCGTTTAAAGGAACTAAAACCTCGCTTACTGGTTGTTCAATTTGGTGGTGCTGTTGGTACACTCTCCCCTCTCAAAGAACAAGGTTATGCAACCCAACAAGCTTTAGCCAATGAATTGTCGCTTAGTAGCTTAACCATGCCTTGGCATACGCAGCGAGATGGTTTAGTTGAATCTGCGAACTGGCTTTCACTTGTTACGGGTAGTTTAGGAAAAATGGGTCAAGACATTATCTTGATGGCACAAAGTGAAGTCGGTGAACTACGAGAATCGGCTGATTCTACCCGAGGTGGTTCATCAACCATGCCTCAAAAATCAAATCCTGTTATTTCAGAAATACTTATTGCAACAGCTAGAAAAAATGCGAGCTTAGTAGCTACGCTACACAACGCCATGATTCATGAACATGAACGTGCTACACATAGTTGGCAACTTGAGTGGCTTAGCCTGCCAGAAATGTTTTCCTTAACCGCTGCTGCTGTTAATAAGGCTCACTTTTTAAGTCGTGAATTAGTCGTCAATGCTGAGAAGATGGCAGAAAATGTAGCTAAGTCAAATGGGCTTATGCTGGCTGAAAGTATAAACTTTGCATTAGCTGAGTATATAGATAAGACTGACGCTAAAGCCTTAATTACAGAAGCTGTTCACGACGTAATAGCGCAGGATAAACATCTTATAGATAGTTTAAAAGACAAAACTTCGCTTGAAATAGATTGGGACACTTTAAGAGATGAGCGACAAACTTTTGGTTCTGCTGATGTCTTTATTGATAATGTGCTGGCACATGCTCATAAAGTTTTAAGTTAACTTTTATGATGTCATTTAGATTTATATATCTTCTGTTATTACTTTTAGTTTTGAGTGCAACTATAGGATATTCACAGGAGGTTAGAGTTGAGCTCGAGCGCTCCCCCAACATTCACATCATCCCCTATGGTGAACACCCCAGTCAGTTTGGTCAACTCTTCATTCCAGACAATGCTCCTGCACCCTATCCTCTAATCATTTTGGTACACGGAGGCTGTTGGCACGCAAACTTTGGATTGGAACTCATCCAAAAATTCGCAAAATCCTTCTTACCTGAAGGCATAGCAGTTTGGTCAATAGAGTATCGTCGTTTAGGCGAATACGGCGGTTGGCCCAACACTTACCTAGACGTTGCCAATGCAAGTGATTACGTCAATGTACTTGCAGAAAGCTATCCTATAGATTTAGATAATGTTATTTCTGTCGGACATTCTTCAGGTGGTCATTTAGCCCTGTGGATTGCTGCGCGAAGCAAAATCGCCACAGAGTTTCCTAATAGTGAGATTGCGATTCAAGACCCTTTAGAGCTAAAAGCTGCCGTTGGTTTAGCAGCTATTCCTGACTTAGCCAGAGCTAAAGAACAGAAAGTTTGTATTGATGCTGCCTCAAATATGATTGGTGGTTATCCAATCAATTACCCAGAGCGCTATCAGGTAGCCTCGGCTGAGCAACTACTTCCCCTTGGCATTCCTCAAGTTATCATTCATGGCGACTTAGACAGGATTGTGCCTATAAACTATGTACGGCCCTATGTTCGTAAAGCCAAAGACCTTGGTGATACCATTCGCTTTATCCAATTACAGAACACAAGACATTTTGATATGACCATAACAGGTTCACCTCAATGGGATAAAACTATTGATGCTATAAAAGAATTACTGAAAAGCGACTAAATCCCACCAAAATCTAAAGTGGTAAAATAGTCTTCTAAAGTTTCTGCCCGTCGAATTAGCTGGATTGAATCATCAGACCTTAAAAGCAATTCAGCAGAACGAAGTTTGCCATTGTAGTTAAAACCCATTGAATAGCCATGTGCACCTGTATCATGCAATACCACAATGTCACCAACATCTATTTTGGGTAACATCCTATCAATTGCAAACTTGTCATTGTTCTCGCACAACGACCCTGTTAGATCGTAGATTTCAGTAACTTCATCACTCTCTTTACCTAAAACTGTTACGTGATGGTAAGCACCATACATACCTGGACGCATTAAATCTGCCATTGTTGCATCTAAACCAACAAAGCTTTTATAGGTCTGTTTAATGTGTCTAACCTGCGTTACTAAACAACCGTAAGGTCCCGTTATATAGCGTCCACTTTCCAAAAAGAGTTTAACGCTCCCCAGACCATTGGCTTTTAATAAAGTCTCAAAAAGTCTCTTTATAGATGTACTTAGCTCTTCAATATCTAAAGCTTTATCATCTGGTTTATAAGGTATGCCAAGACCTCCACCTAGATTGATAAATTCTAACTCTATATCTAATTCCGCTTTTACTTGAAGTGCTAGTTCAAAAAGCAACGTTGCAGTCTCTGCAAAATAGTCAAGATTCAACTCATTTGACGCAACCATCGTGTGCAAGCCAAAACGTTTAATACCTTTTTCTTTAGCAAGTTTATAGGCTTGCAAGAGCTGCACTTTTGTAAGTCCAAATTTTGCTTCTTCAGGTTTGCCAATAATCACATTGCCAGCTTTTTCAGAGCCAGGATTATAGCGAAAACTTAAAAGTTCTGGCAGTCCTGCACAGTCCTCTAAATAGCTAATATGGCTGATATCATCTAGGTTAATAATTGCACCTAAACGTTTTGCCATTTGAAATTCTTCTTTTGAAGTGTTGTTTGAGGTGAACATAATATCTTCACCTTGCATGTTTAGCTTTTCTGCAAGGCTTAGCTCTGCAAGTGAACTACAATCTGCGCCTATACCTTGGTTTTGTAGCAAACGCATGATGTGAGGATTGGGCGTTGCCTTGACTGCAAAATATTCTTTGAAACCTTGATTCCACGAAAATGCTTTTAACAGCTGTTCAACATTTTGTTTGATACCTTCAGCATCGTACAAATGAAATGGTGTTGGGTATTGTTTTACAATAGTTGATATTTTTTCTGGGGTTAGGTGATGTGCATTAAACATAAATTGAGTGGTCTAAAAACTGGTCTCAAAAGTTAGCATATTTAACGCCATTAATCGCAAAATACCCTGCATGCAATTGTTTAGCAAAATCAGGTATAAGAATCTTCATGTTTGTTAGATAGTTATGCTTCCACGTTTCCTTTAACTTATCCCTCGCTAATTCGTTAATATAAACTTCTTCAGGTGAATCAATAAGTACCATTGCAACATCACCAGAGTTTTCTGTTACAGCAAAAATAAAAGCATCGTTGTCAGCTCTCATAGATCGAAACAGTTCGGTTTTTAAATCATCAAGTTCATATTCATAAAGTGCAAAAGCCATTGGTCCATCTTTTAGCAATGCATCTTCAAGAAGTTTCTTTATACGTTTAGCAGACATATTTACGACTCCAGAAAGCAAACTACTACTAAGTTTATTTCAGTCTAAAATAGAAGAAGCTCGAGCCTCCCCCCTACATCCTACAACCCCTCACGCAAACTATCAATTACTCAAAACAACACTCAAAAACAAGCCTGCCAAAACGCTTTAAAATAATGGTAAACTGCCAAAAATTTACACTTAAATTTCACACACCAAGAATTGGAATCACCTTATGAAAGCAGCAATCTGTCACGAATTCGCAAAACCACTCGTCATTGAAGACATCCAAATCGACCCACCAAAAGCCAAAGAACTTAAAGTAAAAATGAAAGCCTGTGCCATCTGCCACAGCGACATTCTCTATGCTGACGGTGGTTGGGGTGGAACCCTACCAGCAGTCTATGGTCACGAAGCCGCAGGTATCGTTGAAGAACTCGGCAAAGGCACAACTGGCCTAGAAGTTGGCGACCACGTTATCGTGTCACTTATTCGCAACTGTGGTTGTTGCTACTACTGCGGTCAAGGTGAACCATCACTCTGTGAGAGTTCTTTTCCGCTAGATCAAGAAGACCGTATCCACACAGAAAGTGGCGACTCTGTAGTTCAAGGTTTACGCACAGGCGCATTTGCTGAATACGTCGTAGTACATGAATCCCAAGCAGTTAAAATCCCTAAAGATGTTCCCTTTGATAGTGCATCTCTACTTGCTTGTGGCGTTATAACAGGTCTTGGCGCAGTCACACACACTGCCAAAGTACCTACAGGTAGCAGCGTCATAGTAATTGGGGCTGGTGGCGTAGGTTTAAATAGTGTTCAAGGTGCAGTTCTTTCTGGCGCTTACCCGATTGTAGTCATTGACTTACTCGACAATAAACTAGAAGCAGCAAAAACTTTTGGTGCAACACACACCATCAACCCAGCGCAAGATGACGCAATGGAAATCATCCACTCACTTACTGAAAATCGTGGCGCAGATTATGCCTTTATCACAGTTGGAAACGTCAAGGCAATGGAACAAGGATTATCTTTGCTCCGTCGTGGTGGCACATTAACCCTTGTGGGCATGCCAAAATCAGGCGATAAACTCGCAGTTGAAGCAGCAAACTTTGCAGGCGATTCACAAAAAATTATTGGTAGTAAAATGGGTTCTATTAGGCCAACTATAGATATTCCAAAATTGGTCCAACTTTATCAAGATGGTAGACTCAAGCTAGATGAACTCATCACCAATCGGTATCCACTAGAAGACATCAATGAAGCAATTGCTTCTGTAAAACGTGGTGAAGCATTGCGAAACGTCATAGTCTTCTAGGTTATCTAAGCTATGAATATTAAATCTATAGAAACCTTTACACGTGAACCAGTTTGCTTGGTTAGAGTCACAACTGAAGATGGCACGCAAGGCTGGGGGCAAGTTGCACCTTACAATGCAGACATCACAGCGACTGTTTTGCACAGGCAAGTTGCACCCCATGCACTTGGTAAAGATGCTTTAGCTATAGATGCTTTAGTTGATAAAATATCGGAAATAGAATTTAAGTTTCCAGGTTCTTATGTATCCAGAGCTTTAGGTGGTCTGGATACGGCACTTTGGGACTTGCGTGGCAAGTTGGAGAATAAATCAGTTTGTGAATTACTAGGTGGCACACCTCGCCCCTTCCCTGTTTATGCGTCATCCATGCGTCGAGACATTATTGCAAAAGATGAAATTGCACGATTTGCAAAGTTAGTTGATGAACACGGTTACAAAGCACTTAAGTTCCGCATAGCCCAAGAAAATGGTCACGACCAAGACGAGTGGCAAGGTCGGACTGAAGACATCGTCATATCCATGCGTCAGGCTTTTGGGGATGACATTAAACTATTGGTTGATGCAAACTGTGGTTACAGTCCTAAAAAAGCTATCGCGGTAGGGCACTTCCTGAATGACAATGGGATTTGCCATTTTGAAGAACCTTGTCCTTACTGGGAATACGAACAGATTATAGAAGTCACTGCTGCCTTAGGTGATCTAGATATTCAAGTTAGTGGTGGTGAGCAAGATTGTTCGGTGCCTGTTTGGAGGCGGATGATTGGGGCTAAGGCTTTTGATATTGCGCAGCCAGATATTTGCTATATGGGGGGAATATCTCGTACATTGAGGGTAGCAAAACTAGCAGCAGCAAAAAATATGCCCGTCACCTTCCACTCTGCGAACCTAAGCCTCATAACAATCATTTCCTTGCACATGATGGCAGCCTTAGAAAATGCTGGTCCCTATGTAGAGTTTTCAATTGAGGACGCAAACTACTATCCTTGGCAGTACGATATCTATGATGAATTCCCAATAGCTAAAGACGGAAAAGTTCAAGTACCTGAAGGTGCAGGTTGGGGCATAACTATTCGAGATAAATGGTTAGAAAAAGCGAACCATCAAATCACTAATCAAAACTCAGTTTATAAACATGATTACATTT
>CALHRJ010000283.1 GCA_938038395.1 uncultured Deinococcales bacterium
AGCACAATCACAAATGGCACTACTCAATACCAATACTAGATATTTACATGACAATATCATTGAGTACGCAGAACGATTAACAGCGACCTTACCTGAAAACTTAAGTGTCTGCTTTTTTGTGAATTCTGGTAGTGAGGCTAATGACTTAGCACTTCGCCTAGCTAGAATCCATACAGGTAAAGAAGACATGCTGGTCGTTGACCATGCTTATCATGGACACACAGGCAAACTTATAGAAATTAGTCCTTACAAATTTGATGGTAAAGGTGGCGCAGGTGCGCCAGAACAAACACATGTTGTGCCTATGCCTGATGGCATCAGAGGTAAGTATCGTTATGGTGATGTTGATATCGCTTTAAATTATGCAAAAGAAGTCAAGGAACAAATTAATACTATAGACTCTGGCATAGCTGGCTTTATTACAGAATCTATAATGAGTTGTGGTGGTCAGGTACAGTTCCCTGATGGCTACTTAAAAGAAGTCTTTAAAATTGTGCGAGCTGCAGGAGGGATCTGTATAACCGACGAAGTTCAAGTTGGTTTTGGGCGAGTGGGTACACACATGTGGGCTTTTGAAACTCAAGATGTTATACCTGATATCGTCACGATGGGTAAACCAATTGGCAATGGTCACCCCTTAGCAGCAGTCGTTACAACACCAGAAATTGCGGCCTCCTTTCATAATGGTATGGAGTACTTTAATACCTTTGGGGGAAATCCGGTTTCCTGTGCTGTAGGACTTGCAGTATTAGACGTGATTGAAGAGGAAGGTTTACAACAACATGCTTTAGACGTTGGCAGCTACTTCAAAGCTGAACTTGAAAGCTTAAAACAAAAACATGACATTATTGTAGATGTTCGTGGTCAGGGTTTATTTTTAGGTATAGAATTTACTCGGAACCAAGAAAGCTTAGAACCTGCTGATACTGAAGCTGCGCTTATCGTAAATGCACTTAAGCAAGAAGGCATTTTACTAAGTACAGATGGTCCACTTTACAATGTCATCAAAATCAAACCACCTATGACTTTCAACAAGGAGAATGTTGACTTTGTAATCCATCATCTAGATAAAGTGCTTAATGCATTTGCCTAAATACTCACAATAGTCATAAAAGTTTAAGACAAATATGCTACAACAGGTATATGGAATTAGCAGAACTAACAACATTGATGCAAGAAAAAGCTAAAGCAACCGCCCCTATTGGTAATAGCGTTAAATTCGTTTTTGAAGAAAACGTTTTACACTTAGATGGTAAAGGCGAAGAAAACATCGTTTGTAATGATGATTTAGATGCAGATTGCACCTTAAAGATAAGTCAAACAGACTTTGAAGCCTTAACGAGCGGTCAGCTCAATCCAATGTCAGCCTTTATGTCAGGTAAGCTTAAAGTCGAAGGTGACATGAGTGTAGCTATGAAACTACAAGGTTTACTAAGCTAAAACGTACAAGAAAATAGACTTCAAAAAACCAAATAAAACAGCTTGTCAGTTTTTTCCAGACAAGCTGTTTTATTTTTGGCCCTATACTATCTTGTTAACAGAGCTAATTTAAAACTGCAAATATAGTTAATTCTGGTGCTATTTGTATCAAAGTGAGAGTTGTGATCCAACAATAGACTCATTGAGAATTCTACGAATTTCGTCATCTTCACCACGCTCAGCCTTTATTTCCAAAAGCAAGATTTTCTTCTCTAAATCAGGAATTGGAGTCGTAAACACCTCAAATATTCTTGAGTGTTTAGTATCTTTTTTAACTTCAACAGAAGAGAAAAGTTCCTCATACAACTTTTCTCCCGCCCGAATACCAACAATAGAAATAGGAATATCCTTATCTACTTCAAAACCATGTAAATTAATTAGACGTTTCGCTAAGTCTAATATCTTTACAGGCTTACCCATATCAAGTAGATAAATCTTGCCTTGTTCACCAAAAGAGGCTGCCTGTAACACTAACTGTGCCGCTTCTGAAACAGTCATAAAGTACCGAACCATGTCAGGATGCGTTAAGGTTACTGGTCCGCCTTGCTGTATTTGCTTAGTAAATAAAGGTATAACACTTCCACTCGTGCCTAGAACATTTCCAAAACGCACAGAAGTATACACACTCTCTGTTTGTTGTTCACCAGCAAAATAAACCATTGACTCCACAAACCGTTTAGATGCGCCCATAATAGAAGTTGGGTTAACAGATTTATCTGTTGATATATTTACAAAGGTTGATACCTTAAAGGCTTTACAAACATCAATAATATTCTTTGAACCGATAATGTTATTGTATACAGCTTCTACTGGATTTTCTTCAACTAAGTGAACATGTTTATAGGCAGCTGCGTGAAAGACTATATTCGGTTTTGTTCGTTCGAAAACTTTAATCACACTTTGTCTTTTTTGAATATCACATAGCGCAATTTCATAGGCTACTTCTGGAAAAAGAAACTCTACTTCTTTAATAATTTCGAACAAATTATTCTCTGCTCTATCCAACAAAACAATTTTAGATGGACTATAGTATAAGATTTGCCTAACCAATTCAGATCCTATAGAACCACCTGCACCTGTTACCAAAACAACATTATTAAGTAGTAAATCGCCAATCTGATCTTGCTGAAGATTTACAGGTTCTCTATCTATAAGACTGTTCAAATCTATATTTAAATTAGTAATTGTAATTTCCCCACATTCAGACTTTAAGATTCACAAAACAATAAAATGAATTCAAAAGGTCGCGATTTAAAACGTATTATGTTCTAAAAAACTGCTCTCTTTTACTTCTCTCAAAAGCTGTCATTATAACTCTACTGTAACATGCTAATTTCCACTCAACATGACAATTTTAAACCTCGTGTCTAAACTTTACTTTATCTCTAAGTTTAGAGATTTTTCCTCCTGTTCCTAGTTGGTTCTACGATTGAATAATCAGGTATTTGAGCTCTGACAATCAATACTTTAGAATCAACTTAAATACTATTAGGAATGATTAAAATTCAAGCAACTTGACAAACTTAACACTGTTAAGTAATATAGATGCAGTTATGAAAGAAACTATTCCCAAACCACAAGATACCGCCCAAACTAAAGCAAGGGGGGCTCGTATTCAAACCAAAAGCCAGCAACGTCGTCAAAAGCATAAAGAAGACTTACGCCTTGCTATTTTGGATGCTGCAACTGAGTTATTTCTTGAAAATGGTTATGAAAAGTTCTCACTGCGCCAAGTAGCTGAAGCGGTTGGCTACTCCCCCACTACGATTTATCATCACTTTCAAGATAAAGATGAACTACTGTTCCATGTATCGCTTGAAGGCTTTAGAACCTTTGGGGAGATGTTACAAGCTGCTTATGATAGTAAAGAAAATCCATTGGAACGTCTTGAAGCAATTGGCGATGCCTATATAGAATTTGGCCTTGGTTACCCCGTACACTACAGGCTTATGTTTATGCAACGCCCAGAAATGTTTTTTGATGGGAACTCAAAAAAGTTTGAGATGCCTGAAACGTTTAATGACATGATTGATTCTTTTAGTGTCTTGCAAAAAAATGTTCAAGAATGTATTGATGCAGAACTATTCCAGAGTATAGATAGTCAATTACTCAGTGGCATCATTTGGGCAAATATTCATGGTGCGGTTGCGCTGTGTATAAGTGGGGTTGGTGTGGATGAGGGGGCGGCTCGAGCCATCAATAAACACGGTCACAAACTCCTAATTAAAGGATTACAGAAAACAAACCCAACTACCTAAACTAGAATGGAAATTTAATGATGCAACCAC
This sequence comes from uncultured Deinococcales bacterium, assembly GCA_938038395.1. GTDB lineage: Bacteria > Deinococcota > Deinococci > Deinococcales > Trueperaceae > CALGZD01. The sequence goes on from CALHRJ010000283.1 coordinate 3,768, forward strand.
CATAGTCACTAACCAGTCACCAAACTTAACAGTGTTAACTTAAATTTATACGTAAACAGAACTCATCCTTTTGAATGAAGTCAAACACAACTCTAGTCACTAAACTGGAACAAAATACAAAAATTAAAATAATGAGAAATGAGGAATCATGCAAGTAGCAACCACAACCAACAAAGCTTCAATTCAAGAACTCCTAAAAAGTAACCGACCCTTAGCAATTTATAGTGCTTTTACTGCACTCATGATTGTTTTCTTTGCTGTTGGCATAATCGCAGATAGCCGTATGGTCACAGGTGTACCTGTCTGGCTCAAGCCTTTTAAATTTGCTATCTCAATTTCGATTTACTGTTTTACCATGCTATTTTTCCTAAGCATTATAGATACAAGTAAAAACTGGAAAGCTCGATTAGTAAAGATTCTTAATTGGACAATTATGGGAACTTTTGCAGCAGAATGGCTTGCTGTCATTACACAAGCTGCCCGTGGCACACCCAGTCACTTCAATTACACAACTCCATTTGACGCTTTTATGTGGGGGATTATGGGTTTTGCTATTTTGATTCTTTGGATTGCGAACTTCATAGTTGCAGGATTATTACTTGGACAAAAATTCGATAACAAAACGTTTGCGTGGTCACTACGCTTAGGTCTTATCATCACTATTATTGGTATGGGCTTAGGTTACTTAATGACATCACCTACAGCACAGCAACTGGCTTCATGGCAAGCTGGTGAAGCTTTTACTGTAGCAGGTGCTCACACGGTTGGCTTAGAAGATGGTGGGCCAGGATTACCACTCTTGAATTGGAGTACAGAAGGTGGTGATTTACGAGTGGGTCATTTTGTAGGAATGCACGCACTTCAAGTTATTCCATTTTTGGGATGGGCTTTATCTCGCAGAAGAAGGAAAACTAATGCCCAGCAAGAAGATCAGAAAAAAGATACTCAATTAATATTTACCGCCTCTTTTGCTTACTTAGCTATTGTCTTATTACTCACATGGCAGGCACTAAGAGGTCAATCAATCATTGCACCAGATCTACTTACTGTCGCAACATTTATAGGCATTTGTACTGCTACTGCTGCAAGTGTTTTGCTAATTGTGCGACCTAAAAACCAAGAACTATCTAGACTTTCAGTACAGAAGTAAATACACTAGATTTCAAACTATAGAAACAGGTAGGAGAACACCGTATGACCATGGATAGTATTTTCTCTTTAAGTAGTCTTCTTGTAATGCCATTTTGGTTCCTTATGGCCTTTGTACCCACTTGGAAGTGGTCCAAACGCATCATCAGTTCACCTTGGATTGCTGCGCCTGCAGCTCTCCTCTATGCGCTACTCGTACTCCCTGGCATCGCTGGCATATTACCCGCAGTCATGAATCCAGAACTTGCAGGCATTGCAAGCACCCTAGGTACGCCTGAAGGCACAACTATTGCTTGGGTACATTTCTTAGCCTTTGATTTATTTGTAGGTCGCTGGGTATATCTGGATAGTAGAAAACGCAACGTCAATCCAATTCTTATGTTCCCATTTATCTTTTTTACACTGATGCTCGGACCAATTGGTTTTCTTAGCTATATGATTTTAAGATTGTTCTTACCTAAATTAGAAGAACCAAACAATTTATCCTTAACTTCTTAAAAGATGAATAATAGATAATCAAGGTGGTAAACCAAAATAAAACAAGGTTGACTCTTTAACTACGAGTCAACCTTGTTTTTTATTCTATATTAGCTGTAAATTTACTCTACAAATATACGCGTTTCTGGCTTAAACGCTGCCCAAGAAAACCATAAGGTATTGTCATGAACTAAAGCTTTAAGCTCCGTGCCCTCTAAGTCACCAGAAGTTGCATGACCAAAGATATTCCAAATACTACCTGTTTGAGTATCTACAAAATCATCGCCATTCCATGAGAAGTCTAGCACTTGACCATCTACTTCTCTACTAAATACACCTACTGCACCAATATCTTTAGCATCGGCAATAGAACGAGCATCTAGCGCACTAGACGTACCCTCTTTCCAGAATAACGTTATAGGCTTATCGTCAAAACTATCATCCACAACACGTTGGTCACTCAGTACTGTAAATGGATAGGCAACATCTTCAGAGGTGCCTACCAAAGTAATCACACGCTCTTTTGGTGTTAAGCGTCCATCAATTACACCATCAAATAAGAATGCAGGTGCATCAATATCGTCGTAACCGACATATGGATTTGCGCCATAGCTACGGCGATAGCCTGTTTCTTTAGAAAGAACTGTTCCTTCAGGGAAAGCTTCTCTAAATTCACCATAACCAATGATTTGGGCTGGGTAACGTAAAAGTTGAGTTTCGTTTAGAGAGCCAACTGCGCCTACACCTAAAAGTTGTGACCATAAAGTACTAGTATGGGTATCAAACATAAGCATGTTTGAGTTGTAGAGCATTCCAGAAACACCAAAAGTCACTTCTAAGCTTTGCAGATCATTTGCCATTTTACCTTCCTGTAGGGCAAAAGCAGCTTTGAAATCATCATCTAAGTCACTGAATAATACGTTCTTGTTCGTGGCTCGAGCTGCCTTCTGTCCATCAGCATCAAGTGGCACTCTTCTATCAAACGCCAAAGCACTATTACACAACGGACAAAAGGTAACTGATACAGGAACCCCACCAACTGTGTCATTGACAATTTCATGCCATGTCAGAATCTGTAAGGGATAAGCCTTTGTCTCGCCGTTTAAGCTCATTACAATCACAGGCTCT
>CALHRJ010000284.1 GCA_938038395.1 uncultured Deinococcales bacterium
TTCAGTAGTCAGTAGTCAACATTCATGCTGGCTACTGACTATTTTAATATCTAACACTTATCTATACTAGATTGACTCTCTAAGCAAGGTAGCATGGGCTCTGCCCATTGCCTTTTAAAAAATAAAATAACGAAATTGTAGTGTAGGAGTTACCTCCTTTTACTAAACTTTATTTTAAATGGGCACAGCCCATGCTACTAAAAGCACAAAACTTGTAAAAAGAAATACCAACTCCACAACGTTATATCTTATAGACTTATCAATCTATAGAAAGTATAAAGATTGATAGCAAAGAAAAACATTTATTTTATGACAAACTATTTAGTGTTCCGAATTTTAAAAGGTCTCTTGGTTATTGTTCTCATAAGTGTTGCCACATTTATCATTATGCGAATGATGCCAGGTGATCCAACTTATCTACTTCTAGGTGAGGGTAATATCAGTATCTCCGATGAGCAAATTGAAGCCATCAAGAAAAAATGGGGACTAGATTTACCTTTATATCAACAATATTTTATCTGGGTAAAAAGTATTTTTGCAGGTGACTTTGGCGAATCATTGGTCCGTACGGGTGTTCCTGTTAGGCAAATGATTTTTGAAGCTATGCCAGTGACGCTATTATTAAATCTCTATGCGGTTGTACTTGCATTACTCTTTTCAATTCCTCTTGGTATTCTTTCTGCACTTCGTCGTAACTCATTCATTGACTACGTAACTTCAGTTGGTTCAGCACTAGGTATCGCTACACCAAACTTTTGGTTAGGCCTAGTTCTTATTCTTATCTTTGCGCTCTACGTACCTAAGTGGATGAACGGCTTTGCAGATTCATCCTTCGTAGAGTGGCTACCCTTTTTAGATTCTGCTGATGTTAAAAGTTTTAATAAGAAATACCGTATACCACCCTTTGGTTTAAGAAGTTGGTTAGGCTATATATTACCTGTCTTTGTATTAGCCTCAGAACAGATGGCAGTTTTCACACGCATCACGCGTGGTGCAGTGCTAGAAGTATTGCCTCAAGATTATGTACGTACTGCTCGCAGCAAAGGTCTAAGTCAACGAATCGTGGTCTGGCGACATGTTTTATCCAATGCACTTTTACCCATCATTACAGTCATTGGCTTTCGCATGGCTTTTATTTTGAGCGGTACGATTATTGTTGAAACAGTTTTTGCGCTACCCGGCATCGGTCGTCTTTTTACAGACTCTGTATTTAGACTCGATTATCAAGTCGTACAGTCACTTGTAGTCATCTTTGCGATTCTTGTTGTTGTTACTAACATCATCACTGATTTGCTCTACGCAGTCATTGACCCACGAATAAGGATTAGTTAATTATGGCGTCTGTATCTACTTCTTCAAAAAGTAATAATAGCCGTGCTCTGAAACGCTTTATGGCAAATAAGATTGCCATTGCTGGCGCAATTGTAGTTTTTCTACTAGTTATCATAGCAATCTTTGCACCTTGGATTGCCCCTTATCATCCTACTGATGAAATTTTCCGTGGCATGCGTGGCGTACCACCATCTACACAACATCCTATGGGTTTTGACCATTTGAGTCGAGACCTGTTAAGTCGAATTATTTTTGGTTCACGCATCGCACTCATTGTTGGTATAGCTTCTTCAGCAATTGCTGTAGTAATTGGTGTAACCATTGGCGCTGCTGCTGGCTACTTTGGTGGCAAGGTTGATGAGTTCCTTTCACTCATCATGGACACGCTTATGGCCTTTCCACTTATTGCCCTCTTGATTGTGCTTGCTTCAGTCATTGGTCCAAGTCTAGTAACGACAATCCTTGTGATTGGTGGAACCGTGTGGGCACGTTATGCCAGAGTTGTGCGTGCTGAGGTCATGAGTTTACGAGAACGAGATTATATTACCGCAGCTAAAGCACTTGGTGCCAATGATGGTCGTGTAATTTTAAAACATGTTATACCTAATGTTTTGAGTTCTGTTATTGTTTTGGCTTCACTTCAAATTGGTGGCATCATCATTCTTGAATCTGCACTTTCCTTTTTAGGTTTAGGGGTTCGTCCACCTACGCCAAGTTGGGGTGGCATTTTGGCTGATGGTCGTGCCTTTATTTTGCGCTATCCGCACATTGCTATTTTCCCAGGCATCATGATTGTTATTACGGTTTTGGCCTTTAACTTTTTGGGTGATGGTTTGAGGGATGCGCTTGATCCGCATGAGCGGGATTATTAATTCTAAATCCATCCTAGCCCTTCCTTTGAAAAGGAAGGGCTTAAAAGCGGAATCCATCCTAGCCTTCCTTTAAAAAAGGAAGGGACTAAAAGCAAAATCAAAAGCATTAATCTCCCTTGAGTTTATTTTGAGGGAGATTTTATTTTTGAAGTAATGGCACAAAGGTTGTTTTTCAGTTGCTTTGTTGAAAGCTGCTTTAGCTTAAAGTCGGAATCCATCCTAGTACATCGACAATAGATAATCAGAGAGTATGTTTCGTAGGGTAAAATGTTAAAAGCTTATGGGTACAACATTTTAGAGCTTATTGACAAGAAAGCAACCCTCATATTTTCACTTGTTAAAGCACTAGCCTTATTTTTGGCATTACGACATTCTTGATTCATTTCGGTATTAGACCTCTTAACTGTTATAAGGACAACTGAACCTCAA
>CALHRJ010000285.1 GCA_938038395.1 uncultured Deinococcales bacterium
GTTTTTGTAGACCAAAAGCATCCAGATTTTGCTCTTTTTGCACTTTACCGATACTACCCATAAGCAAAGGTGCAAGACTGTCAGCAAGTTGGCTTGCCTGTTCTTCAGTAATACCAGCAGCTTCACTAACGCTTTTTTCAATCATGTGGCGTTTATCGCCTAATACGTGATTGACGATTCCTTTACCGTTAGAAGCTCTTGCGTGTTGCTCACGAAATGCTTTGAGTTGTTCTGCTTCTTGTTGACGAAGCTGTTGGAGCTGTTGCTGTGAGAGTTGCTGTTGCTGGCGCTCGAGCTCTTCTAATTGCTGTTGACGTAGTTCAGCTGCTTTTTGTAGCTTTTCGTCTTCATCGCCGTCACCATCAAGTAAATCCATGATGCTACCAAAAAGACCGCCGCCACCTTGCTGCTGCTGTTGTTGCTGACGCTGCTGCTCGAGCAAGCGCTGTTGTTCTTCTTGTTGTTGCTTTTGTTTGTTACCGCCACCAAGAAGTGAACCAAGTAGATTACCAGCAAGACCGCCAGCGCCACCTTGTTGTTTGTTACCAAGTGCTGCACCAAGTAAGCCTTGTGCTAAACCGCCGCCACCTTGTTGACCGCCGCCTAAAGCACCTTGAAGTGCCATATTTGCTAGGTCGTCTAACATACCACCGTGGTTATCTTTGTTTAAAGCGTTTAGTAGACCTGCGGCACCTTGTGGTTGCTGTCTACTATTTTTTGCCATTCCAGCCATTAACATTGGGATAAGTGCATTGGCTGCCATGCTTGCTTGGCGTGGGGGAATGCCCAACTGTCTAGCAATCATACTGACGATACCTGGGCTGAGCTGCCTCATAAGCATATTGGTTATCATTGACATTAAAAATACTCCTTCGTTTCGCTTAAGATATCACGATTTTAGCGGATTTGATTGGATGTAACAGGGTGTTTATTACAAAATTCTGTAGAATCTAAAAAACTCACTTATCTGATATATAGCGTAACGTTTTTATTATGACTTTACTATTCTGACTCTTTTTTGACTTTATTGTATCGATGATTTGATATTTAGTGTAGTTGATAGTGAAAATACAAAATAGTCTTTAATAAGTAGTTGTTCAGGTATATTCAGAACAGTTCCAGTCTGTTTTATTCAGCACCATCTTTAAAGCTAAGACTAAATGTGTAATTTAAATTGCTCAAAGCCTGCGAATTCAAGCTTGTTAACGATAGTGACACGACTAAACACTTAGTATCTTACACATAATTCATACAATTGTCAAGGAATTGACTAATAAAATCTTATAGTCATAGACTAAGATAATTATAAATAAATAGACTAATACCAGTTCTGTTTTGGCTTTGTATAGAAATTACAGCTAATATTTTGTGAAAAAGTCGAAAGCTCAGTAAAACAGGGTTGATACTTTAAAATGAAGTGCTTAAAATTTTATAGGTGCTTAAAAGATTATAGTCAGACTCACTAAAATACAGATAAAGCTAACAGGTAAAACTATATGCAACTAGAGATATATAAAGCAGAGGTTATTTACAATGGATTAGGAACACCTCAAGCAAATGCTGGTGTTCTTATTCAAGAAAATGGTCGCGAAGAAGCAAAGATTATGAATATTACAAGTCTTAAAGGACTTGAGGAAATAGCCGAAAGTGTCGAGATGAGTTTTCCTATAAAGGATAAAGGCTTTGCAATTTCGCCAGCACCTGTTAATGCCAGGATTGAACTAACTGATTACAGTCTGGACGATGTAACTTTAGTGGTAGAGACCTTGCAGAAAATTGGAACGCGTGTGGTCGGGTTGATTGTAAATGATGCTGAGCTGATGAACTATCTTTTAGCACAATCTCTAGAAGGTGTAATTTATTGGCAAGTGAATGATCCAAATCCTGCTACGGCAGAGGCAAGTTTTAATCAAACGGTTGAAAGTTTTAGAGCTTTTAAAGCTTTGGAAACGAAAGAACTTAAGGTTGGGTTGGCTTTTGGAAGTATTCATGCTGTTAGTGAAGCTCTGCTGACTAAGTTGGCACTACTTTGTAAACAGAATAGATTACCTCTGCAAATTTCTGTCGCCAAAAGTCAAGCTGACTACGATTTACATGCTTTTGGTACTGGGGCGTTAGTCAAAACAGTTTTAGAGCAGAATTCAAATTGGCAAGCTTCAATGTTAAGCCCAGTACAGTATCTCAAAAAACTTAGGGTATTGGATGCAGAACCGACGCTTGTGCATATGAACTATGTAGACGAGGAGGATATTCGCAGGGTGCAACATGCTGGTTGTACAGTCATACACTGTCCTAGACTTGTTTTAGAAGAGCAGCAAGCTTTAAAACGCTTTCCTTGGGAAATATATATGAAACATGGCGTAGAAGTGGCTTTTGCCAGTGGCTACCAAACGGTTAAATCCAGAGATTTTGATGTAAGGAAAGATGTCCAAGTTGCACTCGTCAAGCATCAAGAAAAGATTAGTCCTTTAGCTGCGGTCAGGTCAGCGGTCAAAGGGGGGTATAGGGCACTTATGATGAAGCCACCTATTATCAATAAGGGGGATTCGGCAAGCAAGCTGTATATCTGGTAGGGGTATAGTCATTTCAAGTATGCTACAGTTTATGTAAGCTCTACACTTTTTTAATCGATATTTAGTGTGTAGAATAGATGACATACTAGGGTACGTTGCTTCGGTACAGTACATCTATACAAGTTAGGAGGCCATGACAATGGCAGAGAATTTGATTGAATTTACAGATACCAATTTCGCAGATGAAAATAAAGAAGGTTTAGTGTTGGTAGATTTTTGGGCACCTTGGTGCGGACCTTGCCGTATGGTTGGTCCTGTAATTGAAGAATTAGCAGGCGACTACGAAGGCAAAGTAAAAATCGGCAAACTAAATGTTGATGATAACCCACAAACATCTATGCAGTTCCGCGTTATGAGCATCCCAACCGTCATCTTGTTTAAAGATGGCGAACCAGTTGAGACAATCGTAGGCGCACGTCCAAAAGCAGCTTACGCTGAAAACTTAGAGAAACACATTACTGTTTCTGCGTAAGTTTAAACTTTCGTAAAAATACTTAAGGAGCCTTTTAAGGCTCCTTTTTTGTTGCATTTTAGAGTTTTACTTTATAGCGTTTGTCCGTAATGTTGAATTTTGTTAAAAGGATTTGTTCTTACTCGCTTCCGCTTGCTGATTTGTCTAAGCTTCAACAAAAGGTGGAAGAGCTTTATGATTTTTTGCTGTGACGATCTGCCAGAACATTAGCAACTTCTTGCCAACCGACGCCTTTCTCTTTCAGCAAGACTCCTAGGTGAAAGAGTAAATCAGCAGCTTCTTCAGCCATTTCTTCGTGGTTATCTAAGAGCGCAGCAACAATTGTTTCACCAGCTTCTTCAACCACTTTTTGAGCAATGTAGCCTTGTCCGCGCTCGTGTAGTTTGGCTACGTAAGAGCCTTCAGGCATTTCGGTATAGCGAGAGTCTATAGTCTGCTCGAGCACCGTCATCATCTCACCGATCTTACGTGTGGAACTAGTAGCTTCAGAATGATTTAGTGACCTATAAAAACAACTATATTCACCTGTATGGCAAGCTGCACCTGTTTGCTCAACTGAGTAAAGTAGTGTATCAGCATCACAGTCAAAGCGTATATCCTGAATATCTTGAACGTGCCCACTGCTAGCGCCCTTATGCCAGAGTTCTTGTCTTGAACGACTGTAATAATGTGCTTGACCTGTTTCTAGGGTTTTTTCAATTGCTTCAAGGTTTGCATAGGCCAGCATGAGGATTTCGCGGCTCGAGCTGTCTTGGGTAACAACAGGAATCAGACCTTCATCTGAAAACTTTAAATTAGCATTTTTAAGTAATTCAATTGCTTTTATATTGACTGTAGAATCTGTAGTTTTGCTTGTATCAGTGTCGCTACTCATGAGCTTAAGCTTATCGGAACTTACTTAGCAAACTTAGAGCAATGCATCCCTTACGAAGCTTGGTGATGCTAGACCGTTGTTCTAGAACGTTGTTATTGATACAAAACGCCTCAATCAAAATGTGTTGGTGTGTGTGGCTAGTATTAAGTTCCTTTAATAAAGAGGTTTTAAGTTAGTATTTTGTGTGTTTTGTCATTTTCACTCACTTAACATTACTTTTGAAATTTGGAGTTACTAACAGTTTTAGTAAAGCTCATATCCCGTTTAGAGCAACAAAAAGTTTTTCCCTACGCTGGTTTGTAAAACACTTCTCTGGAAATATATGTTTGTAAAACCTTAAGTCGAAAACGATTTGTTCTAAAAAGCTTGTACTCTGACTGAAATTATGAAGTAAGAAGGAATGATTTTATGAAAGCATTTGTTGCAGAATTTATTGGTACTTTCACCCTCATTATTGTTGGTATGTTTGCTATTTTACACCTTGGAGATATTCCAGGTGGTCTTGTAGGCATCGCACTTGCTCACGGTTTAGCAATCGCTGTTATGGTTAGTGCAACTGCTGCTGTAAGTGGTGGTCACTTAAACCCAGCTGTAACACTTGGTCTTCTTGTAGCTGGTAAAATTGACGTTGGTAATGCAATTGGTTACATTGTTTCTCAGTGTTTAGGTGCAATTGCTGCTGCTGCTTTAGCGCTTGCAGTATGGGCTCCACTAGCGGGCGTAGGTATTCCTGCACCAGCAGACGGCGTTACTGCTACACAAGTTATTATTCTTGAAGCAATCGTAACATTCTTCCTAATCTTCGTAATTTACGGTACTGCTGTTGATAGACGCGCTCCTAAAGTTGGCGGTTTATTCATCGGTCTTACAGTGACTATGGGTATCTTGATGGCTGGTCCACTAACTGGTGCTGCAATTAACCCTGCACGTCACTTAGGTCCTGCAATCTTCGGTGGCGCTGATCACATCGCAAATATCTGGATGTACTGGGCTGGTCCTGCAATTGGTGGTATCCTTGCTGGTCTAGTTTGGGCTGCTATCCTTGAAGACAGAGACGACAGAGTTGTTAGCTAAGTTTTAACAAAATTTGTAAATACGAATGCCCAAAGCTTTAATTAGCTTTGGGCATTTTTTTTTGCTGTATATTGCTGTATGTATATTGCTGTGTATTGTGAAGCTTTAGCTTTCTGGTAATAAACTGTAGAGTCTTTCAAGTTCTTCCTCAAGAGAATTGTCAAGCATTGCCTCGTTGGCACGGTTGTACCAATAGCCAGCATTAAACTCATCACCTTCGACTCTGTGTAAGTAACCATGAATGATGTTCGAGAGTCGATCGCTTTCATTTTGGACAAGATTATGTGCTTCTTCCCAGTTGCCATTTTTTGCAGCATCGAGTGCTTTTTTGTGGTTAACGGACATAGCTTCCTTTCCTTTAAAAAAGTTGTATCCAAGTTTGTTTTAATTCATTTGCCAAAGTAGTTAGACTTTCATTGTTAGCTCGAGCTGGCTGAACATTCAAATCCATACCATCATTGACCTGACGCGGAATAACATGCATGTGCAGATGCACTTGCTGAGATATACGAAAATCATCGTTCAAAATAAGTTGAATCCAATCATTGTCAACCGACAAGCTTAAGACTTGTACAAGACGCTGAGAAGCACGCATCATTTGCAGCAAAATGTTTTCATCAATAGCTCGAAGCGAGCTGTAATGTAGCTTCGGTGTGATGATGCAATGTCCGTTGCTAGACGGGAATTCTGCCATAAACACGGTAATCGTATCGTCTTCGAATAGAACGGTGTTTTTATTGCTTTCTGTGTTTATGTGTGTACAAAAATAACAAGACTCTGCCATAAGTTGGTTAAACCTTTAATGTTTCTCTTGTAGCTTTGTCTAGCTTTTTAGGTAGTTTGATGGAATCTGCACCAAGGTAGTTCATAAAGTTGCTGGCGGCATCTTTGAGGGCGCTGAGCATAGCCTCGTTTGGTTTAGTTTCCCAGTACCAAGCATAGATTTCCCAAGTGGCTGTTTTGGTTTTGGCATCTTTAATTAACCTTGAATCAAATCGAGCTACAAATTGATTGTTGTAAAGTACTGGCAGAACATAATAGCCCCATTCACGTTTTGACTCTGGTTTATAGACTTCCCACCTATAGTAAAAGTTGTAAAGATGTTCTAAAGCGTCTCTATCCCACATGATTGGGTCGAGGGGTGCTAGGAAATGCATTTTCGGAACATTACGTGCTTTTTTTGCTTCAAGAATATGGGGTAAGGTATGAAACTTTATGCCTTCAACATCAAGTGCAATTAGGCGATTTTCTTCTACAAGTTCAGCCATGAGCTCTTTTCGTTCGGCGGCTTTAATCGGTAAAAACCACAAGTCACTCGCGGCTTTTTCTCGCAGCATACCTGCTGTTTGGTGTCTACGAAGAATGAGCCATTTTAAACTTTCTTTTGGGTCAGTTTTCGGTGCGTTGAATAGCTCCGCAGGAATGACATCTTCACTCAACCCATAAACGTGTCTACCTTTTACACGGTGATCTGTGACAACTTCGCCCGCATCCCACATAGCCCGTAAGATGTTTTTTACAAGTTTTGGGCCGTACCATGAACCACGCCAGTTTTTTTCGGTGCTTTGGTCGTCAAAGTCCAGGCTTGACATAGGCCCATGTTCTTTTAGGGCTGCTTTGGTTGCTTTAACTTCTTTTGGGTATTCAGCGAATATTTTGTTTTCCCACCAGCTACGACCCCATTTATGTAGTACTCGTCTATTAGGCCAGTCGTTTAAGAGCACTAGGCAAGCTTGTTTATCCCATGCATCGTAGATGTGCCGGTCTTGATTATCTAGGTCTGTATAGGCTAGTTTTTGCCAGTCGTCAATTTTGTAGTTTTTGACTCGAGCTTGAAGAGTTAGGTCGGGGTTACGGCCTAAAGGGTTTAGAGGGTCGTATTGGATGGTGCCGAGTTTATTGAATAGGTTAGGGAGTTGGGTGGGCTCGAGCTGGTAGTTGAGTACTACCCGAATCGCTTCCGAACGACTTATCTCCTGCATAGACATTTAACCTAATCCCAACGCTTTATCAAATATAATTTCAGCAATTTCTCGTTTAGTCATCCTAGGAAGTTCTTGAAACTCACCATCTGGCATAACAATCGTGACTTCATTACTATCGCCACCAAAGGCACTACCTGCTTTTCTAGGATAATTTAAACAAATAAAATCCATTTTTTTACGTGTTGCTTTGTCGGCAGCACGCTCAACACCTTTGTGTGTCTCCATTGCAAAACCAACAACAATCTGCTGTTTTTTCTTGCTAGAAAGTGTTTTCAAAATGTCAGGTGTTCGTGTAAGTTCTAAGTTCTGAGTGTCACCCATTTTTGCTTGTTTTTCTTGCTTTTGATCTGCTGCTTTCCAGTCTGCAACTGCTGCTGTCATTACCAAAATATCGCAGTCATCAAAATCTGCATCAAGTGCAGAAAGCATTTGCTCTGCACTTTCTACTTTGCTTATGTTGACGCCAGTTGGTAGGGGAAGGCTACTTGGACCGCTTACCAGATGTACTTCAGCACCCCTAGCTTGGGCAGCTGCTGCCACGGCGTAACCCATTTTTCCGCTGCTTGGATTGGATATAAAGCGAACAGGGTCTAAATATTCTCGTGTGGGTCCTGCGGATACAAGCACCTTCTTACCTTCTAAATCTTTTGAAGTAAACAGTGAGGGGAGTGCCGCAACAATATCTGTTGGTTCCATCATCCGACCCATGCCAGAACCTTCGTTTTTAGCCGCCAAATCACCAAAGACTGGACCTAGAAAGCCATGTCCATAACTTTGTAATGTTGCTACGTTCTTTTTAACGGCGGGGTGTTCCCACATTTTTGTATTCATGGCAGGAACCCAGACAACCTTTGGCACGCCTGCAAGTATAGTCGCAGAAATTACATCATCAGCTTTGCCTAAAGCAGCACTAGCGAGCGCGTCAGCGGTGGCAGGTGCCACAAGCAGCATATCTGCCCACCTTGCTAGGTCGATGTGTCTTGCTTGACCATCTGGTAAGAACCAAGCTTCTCTGTCAAAAATAGCGTCACCTGCTGCTATAGCAAGTGAAAGCTCAGTAACAAAATGATAAGCGTCATCAGTTGCAGCAATTTTGACTGCATGGCCTGCTTCTTGTAAGCGTCTGGCTACTGAAGGGCTTTTAAGTGCGGCTACCCCTCCAGAGACAGCAAGGAGTATATTCATGAATTGAAACCTGATACTAGACACGCGTAGCTAGTATGTAAGTAGCAAGAGACTGTGAGAGTGGTTTTTAAACCAAAAGTTGGGTTATAAGAATTGCTTTTGAAATGATTTCTCAAAGACTGCATGCCTTAAGTATAAGCTGTTGATAGCGTTTGGACATAACGATTATCTGCTTGTAATTCTTTTTCAATTGTTTTCAACAACAAATGCGGGTAGAAGTTTCTTAATGAAGGTTATACCGTGTTTTAATCAAGTGACAATTAAGTAAGATGTGCAAGCTTTATGAAGAGATTATGAACGATAGACTGTTTGTGCGATACATAATTGACTTCTTGAGTATCTATTTCTAGTATTTATCTAACATTATGTTTATGTAACAGTAACGAACCGCTAGCACTTAAGTGATGTTTAGCTTATGGTGAAAGACTAAGGGAATCTAGTAAGTGCGTCACAGACGCAAAGTAAGATTTTGAAAGCGCATTTTACATAAACTTAGGAAGCTTTGAGGGTCGTATCTCCGCTCCCCGCTGCCCCCCCGGCGGAGATCCTCTCAGAGCATTTTTTTATCCCTTTTAAAACTGATTTTTTTTAGTTAAATCATTTGATTTAAACTTAGTTTCGTTAGAGATTTTTTGCTAGTATTTTAGATATCTTTTTGACAATGTGATTGAAAAACAAGGACTTTCTAGTGTTTTGACTATATTTTTAGAATAGTCAGGATTTTTAAAAAGATTCCCAAAGTGTAGGAAACCTATATATTTACTGTTGAAAGCATAACAAGGTTAAATAATTAGTGTATTTTTAAGTTATGTTCGAGCTAACTAATTATACTAACCTGAAAGATAAAAGTCATAATTATAGTGTTGTCTATAGCGTCAAAAGAACCAAAAGATAAGCACTTCCTGACATATGAATATATGGAACATTATGACATTCTTGATTCATTTTGGTATAAATTGCATGTTCGGTAATTCCTATTTGTTAAGCTTTAGTGTATGGCACGAATTGTAATTATTATTGGCATCGTACTTGTGGTTGTTGGCTTGATTTGGAACTTCTTTCCTAGGGCAATTAACTGGTTTGGCAATCTACCTGGTGATATAAAAATCCAGAATGAAAACAGTAGTGTGTTTATTCCATTTACCTCGATGATTTTGCTTAGTGTTGGTGTTAGTCTGGTGCTTAATTTAGTGGGCTTGATAATGCG